>NZ_PJBW01000004.1:0-243974 GCF_002836085.1 Olleya sp. 1-3 | reverse complement strand
CATTCCTTCACCTGGTACTGTAAACCCTGTTACATCGCCATCTGCATCTACAACAATCATCGTTGCCCCTGCTGGTGCTACTAAACTTACACTTGTTCCATCTATTGTTCCATCTGAATCGCTATCATTACCTACAATATCAATACTTACTGGAGTACCAATCAGTGCTGGTACAGCATTTGTATCATCAACCGCAACTGGTAGAATATCGTATGCTGCACTTACTGTTGCCGGAGTTGTCACATTACCCTCATTATCAGACACTACATAAGAAATATCCATTGGACTACCTTCGAATAAGCCAACACAACTAGCATCAGGAACTCCTGCTGCACTACAAGGGGTAAACGTAATTGCTCCACTTACTGGATCAACACTCCAAACTCCTACGCCAGGCTCTACTAAATCATCACCAGGATTGGCAGCACCTACGATTTGTACTGTCGTTGGATCTACAAGATCGCCATCTACGTCATTTGCCAATACATCAATCACTGCAGCTACGCCTGGCATAACACCCGTAATCTCATCTGCAGTTGCAACAGGGATATAATCAATCGTTACTGTGGCTTGGTTAGAAGTATTACCAGCATTATCATCTATTGTGTACGTAGCAGGAGAAGTTGGATCATCATTAAAACCAGCTTCTGGTGCAAAACTAATTTCACCATTTACAGGATTAACTTCCCAAACTCCTTCGCCAGGCACTGTGTACCCTATAATATCTCCATCTGCATCCGTCTGTACCATAGTCGCCCCAGCTGGAACTAATAAGCTCACAGTTGTTACATCTAATGTTCCATCAGGATCGGCATCTACTCCAAAACCATTATCAGCGGTTGGATCTACACTTACGGTAGCACCCGGAGTACTTGGAGTACTTATGTCATTTTGTGCCACTGGCGCAACACTTGGAACGGTTCCTTGATTATTAGCATCTGTTGATAAATCTTGATTATTAGCAGTATCTGGATCATCTTGATCTGCAACCACCGAAGCTCCATTTGAAAAAGCTCCCTCACTATCAATTGTTGCTGTAACTGTAATTGTCACATCATTAACTGCACCAGCAGCAATACTTGCTATAGTACATGGGAATGCTGTACATCCTCCACCAGATACATTTGTAATAGTTAAGTTTTCAGGAATATCTGAAACAATAACATTTGTTGCTTCGTCTGGACCTGCATTACTTACTGTTAATATATAAGTCACTGAATCTCCTACTAAGTAAGGGCTGCTATCAACTAACGCCTTATCAATACTTACATCGGATTCTGCGATAGTAAGTATAGCTGAACGAGTTTCTGTAAAACAAACATTATCATCATGAGTAACTACAACAAAATACTCCGTACTATCTAATCCAGTTACATCATTAACCGTTAAAGTATTTGTATTCTCGCCACTATAATTAGTATCTGCTGCAGTAATAAGAGTTCCTGATGTATCTGGATCACCTATGTACCACATATAGTTTATTCCCGTATTTGCATTTCCAGGAGTTCCATAATCTGGAACACCTGTTGTAAAACCTGTAGAATTATCTGCGGTTACTGCAATCGTAAATGCAGCAGATTCGCCAGTTGTAGCTGTCTGGTCAGCAGGTTCCATTGCTGTAACATTAACTTGTGTTGCTACAATTTCATTTCCGTTTGCTCCATCATAACCTCCTGTAGTAGGAGCTGTTCCAGTAACCAAACCATTAGCATCAACCATCACGGGTAAAGCACCTAAAATACCGTCTCCATTAGGGTCAAGACCTCCAGATTCTATTACATCATTACAACCGTCGTTATCACTATCCACATCACGATGATCAAAGATTCCATCGCCATCAGTGTCTAAATAAGCAGCACAAAGTGGAACCAAACGCCATCCAATGTTATCAGCGTTTGCTGATGCCAATTGAGAAATAACAACTCTATCTATTGGCTTAGTTATATCAAATCTAAAATTGGCTTCTTGTGCAGTACCTCCTAATATTGCAGCTATTGCATCTCCGGATAATGGGTCATATGATGCCCCAGCACCCACAGGATTAGCATTTCCACTATAAATTACTGCAGGAAACTGAACTTGAACACCTTCATTATAAAATTTGATATTTTGACTTTCACTATAAGTCCCAGATGCATTTCTACCCAAACTCCTCAAATTAAATTCAAGAGAAAAAATAGGTTCAGAGAATACAATTTCTGTAGTTGTTCCAGTGACATTTAAATTACCATTACGTGACTGCATATCTACTTGTATGCTCCCATCAGTATAATTTGGACTATTAGCCGAAAATGTTCCACTTCCGATTGTAGTTGTTGATACTGCAGTTACATCACTTACAAAATCCTTTAGGTAAGCCACTAAATCTCCATCATTTGAGTTTGCGGCTACTTGGTTAAATGAGGAATCTGTAAAATGAATGTTTTGAGTAGTAACTGAGCTACACGTACTATTAAACTCTTCAGCATCTAGAATACCATCATTATCATCATCAAGATCACATGCGCTATTAATACCATCTGCATCAGGATCATTTGCTGTAACAGTCCCCACTATAGCTCCGTCTGTACAAGGATCTGGTAAAGCTGTAAGCGTCGCTGAACGTGTTTCTGTAAAACAAACATTATCATCATGAGTAACTACAACAAAATACTCCGTACCATCTAAACCTGTTACATCATTAACCGTTAAAGTATTTGTATTCTCGCCACTATAATTAGTATCTGCTGCAGTAATAAGAGTTCCAGACGTATCTGGATCACCTATGTACCACATATAGTTTATTCCCGCATTTGCATTTCCAGGAGTTCCATAATCTGGAACACTTGCTGTAAAACCGGTAGAATTATCTGCGGTTGCTGTAATTGTGAACGTAGCAGATTCGCCAGTTGTAGCTGTTTGGTCAGCAGGCTGCATTGCTGTAACATTAACTTGTGTTGCAACTATTTCATTTCCGTTTGCTCCATCATAACCTCCTGTAGTAGGAGCTGTTCCTGTAACTAAACCATTAGCATTAACGGTTGTAGGCAGAGCACCCAACAAACCATCTCCATTAGGGTCAAGCCCTCCAGATTCTAGCACATCGTTACAACCATCGTTATCACTATCTAGATCTTCCGAATTTGGAACACCATCATCATCTGTATCTGTGCATGATATTGGAATAAATGCAAATGCTTCAAACCTTGTAAGAACACTAGCCGTCGTTTGATAATCAACTGTAAAAGGATATGTTACAGAAGTCATATCTATATCTAGAGTCCATTGTGATTGATCTATAGGAAGTCCAGCTGCACTATAATTTAATTGTACTCCAGAGAAAAGTACAGTTCCTGATGAATGATTTATAATTTCATTATTTGGATCTATCAAAACTGCTCCATTTCCACCTGTCCAAGTAACTGTTATAATTTTATTTGCGTTTTGTTGAGTAACTCCATTTGTCCCTTGTGCATAAGAAGCTAATCTTAACGCTTCCATGACTCCACCTGTATAGTTATCTAAAACTAATTTGATATCCATTTCACTTCCAGACGATTCAAAACCTTCATCCCACCTTAACTGCATTCCCCTAGGAGTACCATCTGTAATATTACGTAAAAGTGTAGGGTCATCAACAACCCCATCATCATCGCCATCTTTAAGATCCATAGTTGAAGCTACAAAATCAACAGAATGCCCGACATCTCCAGCAAATTGACCTGAAATAGATTGCGAATTATCCCCAAGAACTCCTGGTGCAATATCTAATGGCGCACCACATTCTTCCGTATCTAAAATACCATCATTATCATCATCTATATCACAGCTATCACTTACACCGTCACCATCATTGTCTGGATTACCAGAAGCTAGCGCATCACACGGATCTATGGCAGGATTTACCGTTAAGATTCCTGACCTGGTTTCTGTAAAACAAACATTATCATCATGAGTAACTACAACAAAATACTCCGTACCATCTAGACCTGTTACATCATTAACCGTAAGAGTATTTGTATTTTCTCCACTATAATTAGTATCCGCTGCAGTAATAGATGTACCAGAAGTTGCTGGATCACCTATATACCACTCATAATTTAAACCTGCATCAGCATTACCTGGAGTACCATAATCCGGAACCCCCATAGCAAAGCCCGTTGAGCTATCTGCTGTTGCTACTATTGTAAATGTTGTTGAATCACCAGATGTCGCTGTTTGATCCATTGGATCACCTGCAGTGATATTAACTTGTGTTGCCACTATTTCATCTCCATTTACACCATCATAACCACCTGTAGTAGGAGCTGTTCCCGTAACTAGACCATTAGCATCAACCATTATAGGTAAAGTACCCAACAAACCGTCTCCATTAGGATCAAGACCTCCAGACTCTAAAACATCGTTACAACCGTCGTTATCACTATCGAGGTCAAAAGCATCAATAACCCCATCATCATCAGTGTCAGGACAATCGGCTATTCTGGCACGTAACACACCATTTCTACTACTGCTAAGAGCCCCTATTGAACCCACAACACCATGCCTCAAAATAGTACTTGTAAAACTTGGATACTCAATCGCTATAGAATAATTTTCGTCGCTATTTCCATTATTTCCACCATTAGTCAAATCCGCCATACCATAGACAATAGAACCATCCGAAAGTCCGTAGGTAGTTAATTGGCTACCGACACTTACAAGTATACCTCCTCCAGTTCTATACCCTCCAATATCAGTAAAATCGGGAAGACCAGTACCCCCATCTAAATCAAAAATCTGTAATCGAACATTTTCAAATGCTTCAACAATTCCTTGAGGTGTAGTTGCATCCGCAGTACCTTGTTGAACAAATGACAATTCCACTTCAAAGTTTTCTCTATCGCTAGGTACACCGTCTACTATACCGTAAGAATTAGCGTTAAAAGCTACGCGACCCGACATTACACCAGAAACAGCATCTGTGTTTTTAGAAATAATTTCGGCTCTTAAATCAAAAATAGATGTAGGTGATTTTATATAAAAATTAGGTTTTATTAATACATCCCCAACATTTAAATCATTTATATTACTACCTAAAGTTATTGCAGTCCAATCATCTCCTGAATTTGTATCAAAATTAACAACGGGACATTCATTATCATCTAAAACTCCATCATTATCATCATCAAGATCACAAACATCACTTATACCATCACCATCATTATCTGGATTACCAGAAGCTAGCGCATCACACGGATCTATAATTACATTGTCAAGAGTTACTGACTCCACATCACTGGCTGGATTACCACCAAAATCGGTAACATTTGCTGTCACCGTGATTGTACCATTATCTAGTCCAGAAATATCAGCATCTGTAGCGGTCCACACTCCTCCAGTTACTGTAGCTGTTGTAGTCACGGTATTGGTGCCGTCAGAAAAAGTTACTGTGACTACCTGCCCATCTTCGACATCTGTTGTAGTACCAGAGATACTTACATCGTTATCTTCAACACTATTAACTATACCGTCGGTCTCTATAGGAGTATCAATCGTAATTGTTGGTGCTGTTTTATCTCCATTTAATGTAATTACAAGGTTAGCTTGGTCAGAATTTACGCCATCTGAAAGTGTATACAAAAATGTTTCCGTTAGTGTGTCTCCTGTTAGTAAACCAGCAACCGCAGGATTAATAACATCTGGAGTATAAGTGTATGTTCCATCTGGATTAACTTGAATACTCCCGTATGTTCCTACAAAAACAGAACCAACAATAACTGGATTCCCGTCAATCTCAATGATAACTATATCTTCGGCACGTCCTTGCCAATATATATCTGATATTCCTGCAATTTGCCCTCCTGGATCAGCATTTGTGACGTTGGGACCATAATTATAGCTAAACACTAGTTCATTAATAGGCTCTTCAAAAACCACATTAATATTACCCGTTGCGTCACTTTCTATAGCATTACCTGTACCATAAAAGGTATCATTCCCTGCAACTACAACACCGCCTGTTGTTACAAATTTATATGCTGCCGTACTACCGTTTAATGATCCATTAATCTGTATTTGATCTTGCCATACTGGTGCCTGTGAAAAATCTATATCAACTAATAAGAAACCCAAATTGTAAACTGGCTCATCAAAAGTTATACGAAGCTCTGTATCATTAACAGGATTTGTGGTCGCATTTATACCAAATCTTAAATATCCAAAATGGCCACCATTAGACCCCGTAAGAGCTACCGTTTGATTTTGATTAGGAATACCTATATTAGACACGTCTGTTGAAAAGAACTCAAGTTGAACCCCATTAATACCTCTCAATTCTCCATCTACAGGTGTAGAATAAGCAGGACTAGGACCAGCGGTAGGAAATTGACTTTCCCACACAAGCGTTGACAAACCTCTATCTATAAAATCTGCCCCGTCCACTCCTACATCTGTAATAATATTTCCACTCACGTCGGTTTCCGTAACAACAGTGATATCGTCAGCATTATCAAGCGCATCTGGCACTTCATCCACACCGTTTATTGTAATTGTCAATATTCCATAGTCAATAATACCTGCATTATCTATAGTCGTATATGAAATAATATCAGTTATAGACTCTCCAACCTTTAAACCTGTAACAGAAGAACTTCTTTCATCGACATCGTACACATATGTCCCATCGGATTGAATTACAATTGTTCCATATAAGGTTTCGTAAAGAACACCTACTTGCGCAGGGTATACATCTACCTCAGATACAGAAAGTGCAGTACCTGAATCATTAGTTAATACATTTCCAGAAATTGTACCTGTATTATCTCCATCTACCATGACTGTGTCATCGGTAGCAACAGGTCCAGTTGCAAAAACCCTTATAATACTCTGTGCACTTGAAGTGGCACCATTCGGGTCTATTACATCTATCTCTACTATTCGAGTACCTGACGAAGGGGGACTAGCAGTGCTGTAATAAAAAAATGAATTCAGCAATTCTAAGAAATCGTCATTAGCCATTGGATTAAAACTAGCCTCAGAAATCGTAAAACTTCTAAAGTTTTGAGTTAATGTTAATGTAGTACCATTGACAACAAAATTTTGAGTACTTGAAGGGGTTGCAAAGGAGAAAAAAAAGTTAGTTCCTCCAAAGTTACTATATAGATTCTCTGAAGCATTATCAGCTGAAACTGGAAAAGTAATAGATACAATTTGAATAGTATTGGTATCTGAAGTTAAGGTCGGAACTGTTGCTAATGGACTAACAGTGCCCGGTGTTGGACTAAATTGAGCATCTTTATCAACACCAACGGTCACACCATTAAGATCAAGGACAGGATCTGCAAAAAAAACTTTAGTGCCTAACAAATTTGCTATATTATCATCACCCATAGTTGAACTCACCGTAGAGAACGACAAGGACAGCAAATACAGTATAAAAAAACTAATATATTTTAAAAAAGATTTTTCTACGCTACATAGCGATTCCATCACACTGCCAATATTAGACAAGTAAGGCGCTATTTTAATCTGGTCTGAAGGAATAGTAATTTTTCTCATAAGTAATAACTTATTATAACGATTGGGGTGTTTAACGTTTTCAATTTGTTTGAAATACATTTAAACATAATTTAAGTTAATTAACAAAAAAAAACCAAAGTCAGCAAAAACACAGTGTAAAACAATGATTAATTTCGATAAAAAGTATTATTTATGCGTCAAAACGCACTATTAGAATTCGTAAAACACAAATAAACACGATAAAATACAATTAATTAACAAAAATAATCTTACAAAAATCCTTGAAACGCAATTATCAACGTTAAACAAAAAAAAAGAGCGACAATTAAGTCGCTCTTTCATATAGTAGATATTGAAAATTATTCTACCAAATTCTAACTCTATCCTCTGGTGCTATGTACATATTATCACCCTCTTTAATATCAAACGCCTCGTAAAAAGTGTCTATATTTAATAAAGGTTGTACTGCTCTGGTCATTCCTGGAGAATGCGGATCTGTTTTTATTCTTGTCTTTAAAGCGTCATCACGCATTTTTGTTCTCCATACTGTTGCCCAACTCATAAAAAAGCGTTGCTCTGCAGTATAACCATCAATATCTTCTGGACGTTTACCGTCTTGCTCAAAACTCATTTGTAAAGCATCATACGCTGCAAGTACTCCTCCTAAATCTCCGATGTTTTCCCCTAAAGTAAAAGCACCATTAATATTTGTTTCAGGAAGCACCTCGATAGCACTATATTGATCTGCCAATTTTTTACCTAAACCTTCAAACTGTTTAAGATCTTCATCCGTCCACCAGTTATTTAAATTACCGTCTTTATCGTAACGTGATCCTGAATCATCAAAACTATGAGAAATCTCGTGTCCAATTACCGCTCCAATTCCACCGTAATTTACGGCATCATCAGCATTAAAATTATAAAATGGCGGTTGTAAAATAGCTGCTGGAAAAACAATCTCATTATATGCAGGGTTAAAATATGCATTAACTACTTGTGGTGCCATGTACCATTCTGATTTATCAACAGGTTTTCCTAATTTTTCAATATCATCTTTAAATCCCCAAGAACGTGCATTTAAAGAGTTCTGTAAATAAGATCCTCCATTTTCCACACTACTAATTTGTAATTCTGAATAATCTTTCCACTGATCTGGATAAGCAATTTTTACTTTAGTTGCTTTTAACTTTTCAATTGCCTTTAATTTAGTTTCTGGACTCATCCAGTCTAATTTATTAATACGATTTTCGAATGCTAATATTACATTCTTAATCATTTTTTCTGCTTTGATTTTTGCCTCCGCAGGAAACTTCTTATCAACGTATAATTTACCTAAAGCTTCTCCAATTGTTCCGTTTAAAGCTCCTAATGCACGCTCGTCTCTAGGACGTTGCGCTTTAGCACCATTTAATTCTTTACCATAAAACTCCCAATTAGCGTTTTCAATATCTGTACTTAAAAATCCTGCTGAATTATTAAATGTCAACCATTTTAAATATGCTTTCCAATCACTAACATTTTCTTCTGCTAATACCTCTTGTAATCTTTTAAAATAACCAAGATCACCAATAATTACAGTATCTAATTTTTTTACACCAATACCAGTTAAAAAGTTTTTCCAATTTACAGCAGGCACCATTTTTTGAACCTCTTCAATAGATCTAGGATTGTAACGCTTACGTGCATCACGACGATCTACTTTATCCATTTTAGCTTCTGCTAATCTTGTTTCGAAAGCTAAGACTTGATTAGCTTGCGTTTTTGCATCTGCTTCATTATCTCCTAAAAACTGTAACATTCTAGTGATATGCGCTACATACAATTCTCTTTTCTCTTTAGAATCGGCATCATCTTTAATGTAATAATCTCTATCAGGTAAACCAGTGCTACCACCACCTAAATAAGCAACATTACGATTACTGTCTTTTGGATCAGAACCTACACCAAAACCGTATAAACCGCCACCTCCTTTAGGCTCCATCTCTATCATGTAAGCCTGTAAGTCATCGCTGTTTTTAATATTTGCGATTTTTTCTAAATATGGTTTTACTGGATCAATACCTAACTTGTTACGACCTACAGTATCCATTATAGTTTGGTAATAATGCACCGCCTTTTCTTGGTCTGAACCTGGCAATACTTTTATACTTTCTAAATCTTTATTGTCTGACATTGCAGACTTTAGAATACCTAATGCATCCGAATCTGTTTTTTTACGCAATTCTTGAAAACTACCCCAAGTTGATTGATCATCCGGAATCTCATTATTTTCCAACCATTTTCCATTTACATATCTAAAGAAATCTTCTTTAGGTTGTGTGGTTTTATCCATGTAATCAAGATTGATTCCAGGAACTACTTCTAATTGAGCAGTAGGTTCTGCTTGCTTCTGTTCTTCTTTACATCCTAAGATGGTCAAGCAGCCAACTATACCTATTACAGTTGTTTTTTTAAGGTTGATTTTCATATAAATAGTGTTTATAAAAACATTTTAATAAGGGTTCAAGATATAAAAAAGCACCTTTAAGAATTTAATAAGGCGCTTTTTTTAAGTATAAATTAACTATTAATTAACTATTAGCTTTTTTGTTATTTTACTAGTCTCAGTTTCTAAATTTAGAAAATAGACCCCTGTAGAATACTTGCTTAAATCTAATTTGTAGTTATTATTATTAGTTTGTGCATCTTGCTTTTGATACATCATTTTTCCTGTTACATCGTATACACTAATATTAAATGTATTAATAGTTTTAGTCTTTATATTAAAGATACCTTCCGATGGGTTTGGAAAAACCAAGAAATTACTTTCTGAAAACTCTGCTACACTAAGAGCATTACCTGTTATTACCACATTATCTACAATAACACCTTCTTCTACTACAGATTGATCAGAATGAAACACAAATCTAAACATCATATTTGTTTCTGCATTAAACGGTGTCAAGTCATAACTATACTCTGTTAATACAGCATATTCTGGAGCGACCCCAGTCCATTGCGCACCAGGACAATTAAAACAAGTATTATTTTCTCCTGCTTCTGTTGCGTTGTTATACCAATTAACATCTGTTGCATCTCCTAAAACAGTCCAATTTACACCCTGGTCTATTGAGTATTCCATATAAACGATATCCCAATTTTCTTCTAGCTCAAAAGCCATATCAAATTTTATTTGCGGATCAGCCAAGGTTGACAAATCATAACATTCGGTTACTAAATAACTTTTTGTTTCGTTAGCATAATCCCCTGTTAAATTTGTTGCATAAACCTGATTAGATAAATCAGCACCATTATTATTTAACAAAAGACCGTTAGGTACACCACGCTCCCAATATTGAGTAGATGCTCCTTGATCAAACACCAAAAGTTCTTCTTGATCTGTTTGAAAAGTATTCACTACATCTACCACACCACTTTGATTAGCAAATATTACTTTTTGCTCAGAATCATTATTTATATCGTAAACATCACCTGTAGTTGTAGAGCTAACTTTAAAAACATGCCTTCCTTTATCTAAAGTAAATTGAGGTAAGTCAATTACTGCAGTTGCTTCAGACACTAAAGTCCCTGCCCAACTAAAATTACTTGGCACCCCATCTATATAATATGTAAAGTCTACTGAAGTAATTGTTGATATACCATTATTTTCAATTTCTACTTGTGGAGCAATACTTGCATTACACTGGATAGCATCATTGATGCCTTCAAGAGAAACTAATCTTACATCAGCAGCAGCTAATTCTGTAGGAATCTCTGATTGCCAAATTCCTCTCCCATAAGTAGCAGCTGTTATCTTATCATCTAAAACATTAATTTCTACATCTGTTACAGACACGTTTGGCAAGCCAATATTAAACAACTCCCACGCCAATGTATCATCATCATACCTATAAACCCCTAAACTTGTTCCTAAATACAGTGGGTTTTTAGAATGTAAAGCTTGATGTTTAATGCTGTTTTTAGTTACATCAGGCAAACCTGTTGAAATATTAACAAAATTAAGTCCTCCATCTACAGATTTAAAAACTTGTCCATCGGTCCCCGATGTTGTGACGTACACAATATTATTATCTGTATTATTAACCTCTATTGAAGTAATATTTGAAGTAAATGTTTCTAGAAAAGAAAAATCAACACCAGCATTAACACTTTTCCTTATCGTTGAATTTGTAGCAATATAAATAACATTGGTATCTAAATCGTCAATTTCTAAAACATCAATATTAGAACCAAAAGGTTGAGAAACCGCGACCCAATTATTGTTTTCTAGTTTATACAAAGACCTATATCCAGAATACAATTGACTATCACTATTCATAACAAGAGGTGTAATCCAATTACCATTTTCTCCTGCAGGAGAAGCGACAGACCCTGAAATATTAGCACCCGCTGAAGTAGATGTATACAATCCTCCTCCGTTTTGAGTAAAACCATAAAAATTATTTGAGTTAGCAGGATCTATTGCGGTGTCCATTCCATCTGCACCATAATAGTTTTGCCATTGCCCATTATTAAATGCATGACCTCCATTATCTTGCAATCCTCCTACTATTTTATCTGATGTTTGTTTAGCAACTGCTACTCTATAAAATTGACTGATTTGCATTCCGGCTGTTAAATCTGTAAAACTAGAACCTCCGTTTGTAGATTTATAAAAACCACCATCAGTACCTGCATACAAATCACCATTAAAAAATCTTAAAAAATGAATATCTGCATGAGAATATGCTGATTGAAAAGGCGCACTCCAATCATTCAACTTTGTAAAATTAGTTTGTGTTCCATTAACAATACCTTTCCATATATTAAGTACTCCTGTATAAATTTCGTTCTCATCAGTATCAGAAACAGCAAAAGCTAAATCGTACCAAGATTGTGTTGATTCAAAAATATCTCCATTACTAGCTAGAGAAGCCACTTGTGTAAATGCTACTCCAGAATTTACCGACTTAAAAACTCCTGCAAAACCAAAAGAATTATTTGAAGCTAGCACATAAACTACGTTAGGGTTAGCTGGTGTAACATCAATTACATATCTAGAAATACCTGAAGCAGGTAATCCTGTTCCTGTCCCAAAAAATGATTCACCGCCATTTACAGATAAATAAAAGGTGTTACTAGATACAGCATATAAGATATTAGGATTTTCTGGCTTTACTTTTAAATCTCTAATATTAATTCCCGTAGTACCATTAGACAATCCACCACTAGTTTGATTGGACCATGTAACCCCAGCGTCTGTTGTTTTATAAACGCCATCAGTAGTAGCAACCCATAGTATATTAGAATCATTAGGGTTAATATAAATGTCGTTCATTAAGTTTGGACTATTTGCCACATTCAGCCCCGTAGTATTCCATGTTAATCCACCATCTATAGACTTCATAACACCAATGCTAAAAGAATCCTCAGCATCGTCATCTCCTGTAGCGATATATATAATGTTTGAATTATTTTGATCTATTGCAATTCCGGACACTCCTATTTGTGGTAAATCGTCTGTAGTAGTAATCCAATTAAGACCAGCATCTGTAGATTTCCATAAACCACCTGCCGGAGCACCAGCATAAATAGTTGTTGGTGTATTTGGATCTTGAACTACTACATTAACACGTCCTTGACCTGGAGACCAAGACCCTGTATTGCTATGAGAAAAAGGGCCTACAGGGATCCAATTACTCTCGTCTACTAAAACATTACTACTTCTAGAATTAGTATTTTGACCATGAACAGTCAAATACGTGTTCCACAACTCTAAAGACGTTGGCAATGTCCCATCTTGTTTTACAAAATTAGACCAATAGGTTTCCCACCTTTTAAACGGCTTATAACCACTACCTTTAACATTAGGATCTCTTGTTTCCCAATAGGTATTAAAAGCACTTACAATTTCTTGAAATTTAACAGGATTTGCATCAGTACGTGATGTCCTATTTAGGTCGCTCATCCATGGCGCATCCTGATTAAACTGTCCATAAGAAATGGACACAGATAGTAAAAACAATAGGGATAATATTTTTTTCATTTTTCGATTTTTTCAAATCAAAAATAACTGTTTTATATATAAACCCACGTTTATTTAACAAAAACATCGATAAAACACCACTATAGAGTTCTATTTATTGCTACTCTCTTAATTTTATTTTAGTAACACTATCTATTTCTTTTTTCATAACAATAACATCACTTACCTTGTTATTAGGTATAGTGATGGATAAAACATAATGCTTTACCTTCCATATACCATTTACCTTTTCCACTACTCCAGAACCTCTACAAATTTCCATTTGTGTATCTAGCAACTCATCAAACCAAGCTAAATTTTGAGTTTCATCTAAATATACATGCCTTTCTAGAGTTGTAAATCGCCATGCTTTTCCTTTATCAAAATGTGGTTTTGAATAAGACTTAAAGTCTTTTAACTGCCAATTTTCAGAAGCATCTGTACCAATAAACACACCATCTTCCGTCATTAAACTAAAATACGCCTCAAAATCAGCATCAGCTGCTGCTTTATGCCACGCCTCTATATTAGTTGTGATGTCTTTTTTAACCAAATCAGGATTAATTTTTTCTTCTTTTTTATTACAAGAAAAAATAGTAAAAGCAGCTAATAAAGTAAGCGTAAAGTATTTCATATTAAAATGGTTTAACAATGGTTTGATTATCCTTCTCAATTTTTTTATTGATTTGCAAATTCAAATTTGATTGCGCAAAAAACACTTGACGTATTGCTAATAACTTTTCCTTCTTAGTACTAGATTTTAAAGCTTCGATCTCTTGAAATTTTAAAAGCATGGTTTTTAACACCAAAACCCTTGCTTTTATTGCTTGCGTATTAATAGCTTCCGGAATAGTTTCTTCTAAATCCTTTATAGTAGAATTAAATAAATCTACATCTGCATTAAAAAACGAAAAATCTGGAGTAGACAAATTTTGTATACCATTTGCTACATCTAAATACGCTTGCCAATTAGACATTACAGCATTAGCCTTCGCATCTATAGCAATGTCTTGATAAGTAATTTTTTTTATGTCTTTTTCAGTAAGCAATAACGTGTCAATTGCAGTAAAACCGTCATCAATAACCGCAACTTCACTTTCTTTTTTACAAGATGAAAACAACAAAGTGATAACTAATAAAAAATTGAAAAATTTCATAATAAAAATTAAATATTTGACGTACAAATATATTAGTTTAATGAATTACATTTTACCAAATGATAAAAATGTTTTTACAAACACTTTTATACTATTTTTATTAATAAATCCTCAAAATGTTATTACTTTTGAGGGCATATTTTATAAATAATCCAAAGAAATGAGTGGAAAAATACTAATCATTGGTGCAGGTGGCCAAATAGGCTCTGAACTGACTTATAAATTAAGAGCAATACATGGCGACGAAAATGTTATTGCAAGTGACCTAAATTACAACAACGTAGCACTAGTAAATTCTGGTACTTTCGAAATTATTGATGCCATGGATTATGCTTCAATAAAAATATGTTGTGAAAAACACAATGTGGACACTATTTATCTAATGGCAGCTATACTTAGCGCTACAGGAGAAAAATATCCAATGAAAGCTTGGGATTTAAACATGCAATCGCTTTTTCATGTTTTAAACCTTGCTAAAGCTAAGGCCATTAAAAAAGTATTTTGGCCATCAAGTATTGCTGTTTTTGGACCAACAACTCCAAGAGAAGACACGCCACAGCACACTGTTATGGAACCGACAACGGTATACGGTATTACCAAACAAGTTGGTGAGCGCTGGTGTCAATACTACCATGAAAAATACAATGTAGATGTTAGAAGCATCCGTTACCCAGGTATTATTAGCTGGAAAACACTTCCCGGTGGTGGAACAACAGATTATGCGGTAGAAATCTATCACGAAGCTTTAAAAGCGAAAAAATATGATTGTTTTTTAAGCGAAAACACAGCTTTACCTATGATGTACATGGATGATGCTATTGACGCTACGGTATCTCTTATGTCTACTAAAGAAGAGAACGTACAAATACGATCGTCTTACAACCTGTCTGGGATAAGTTTTACACCAAAACAGATTGCTGAGTCTATTAAAAAACAAATTCCAGAATTTGAAATAAGCTACACTCCTGATTTTAGACAGCAAATTGCCGATTCTTGGCCTAGTAGCATTGACGATACAGAAGCTAGGGCGCAATGGAACTGGAAACACCAATACGATTTAGACGGTATTACAAAAGACATGCTTAAAAACCTAAGCAAGTAATTACCAAATTACATAAGATATCTAAAAAGCCTCTAGTAGTACTAGAGGCTTTTTTATGCTTTAAAACCACACTTTATTCCACAAAAAAACCACTTACATTTCTGTAAGTGGTTTATAACTTGCTCCTCCTCTTAGGCTCGAACTAAGGACCCTCTGATTAACAGTCAGATGCTCTAACCAACTGAGCTAAGGAGGAGTGTTTTTCGCTATTGCGAGTGCAAATATAGAATCTTTTTTGACTTCTGCAAAACAAAAATTAATTTTTTTTAATTAAATATTGCTTTAAAGATATCATTACCGTTCGCAAACAAGACTAACGCTATTAAAATGAAGAATCCAACGACTTGCGCTTTCTCTAAAAATTTCTCGCTTGGCTTACGCCCTGATACGATTTCGAACAATAAAAACACAACATGTCCTCCATCTAAAGCAGGAATAGGCAATAAATTTAAAACACCAAGCATAATAGATAAAAAGGCAGTTAATCCCCAAAAATTTTGCCAAATCCAAGTACTTGGAAAAACATCGTATATGGCTTTAAATCCTCCTACACCTTTATAAGCCCCTGTGCTTGGACTAAAAATCTTTCCTAACTGATCAAAATAACCTCCAACTTGATCTACAAACTTATCCTTACCGCCAACAAAACTTTCTAAAAAGGTATATTCTTTTAATGTCTTATCATAATAACCAAGCGCATCAAAACGCTTTGCGTCTTCACCTGGCATAATACCTAGCTTTCCATCGTTATTTACTTGTAACTGTCTTGTAATTGTTTCAGTACCTCTTAAAAAGGTAGACGTTATTGTTTGGTTTTTATAAGCCATCAATCTATCACCTACTTCATCATAATATCTAAGCGGTTTATTATCTACGGTTAATAAGATATCTCCTTCTTTTAAATCAACACCTTTATTAACCATAGTATCGGACACTTCTCCAACCATAAAAGGAAATCTTAATTTAAACAAACCACCTTTTACTTTTCTTGAAGACAATTGTCCTAGGAAATCTACAGGTAATTGTAAATCTACAGTTTCTCCATTTCTATCAATAGTATACTTTTCTGTCTTAATTATGTTTTTTACCACATCTAGATGGCTATCTACTTTTTGACCATCAACAGCTATAATTTTATCTCCAGTTTTAAAACCTAAATCTACCAATAATGGATTATCAATCCAATAACCGTCTTTCATACTTTTAGCAGTAACATCTGTATCACCATAAGTAAAAGACATGATTACATATATAACGTAGGCTAACACAAAGTTGACAAAAACACCACCTAACATAATAATTAAACGCTGCCAAGCCGGCTTAGATCTAAACTCCCATGGTTGTGGTGGCAAAGCCATTTGCTCCTTATCCATACTCTCATCTATCATCCCAGATATCTTAACATAACCTCCAAGTGGTAACCAACCTATACCATAAACGGTTTCTCCGATTTTCTTTTTGAATAACGAATATTTAACATCAAAAAATAAGTAGAATTTTTCAACTCTTGTTTTAAATAATTTAGCAGGAATAAAATGTCCTAACTCATGTAAAACAATTAATAATGACAGACTTAACAAAAACTGTCCAATTTTTATAATAAACTCCATGTAGTGTTTCTATTCTTTTTAATAAGCGCCAAAAGTAACTATTTACCATTAGTTTAAAAAACAATAGCTTTAATGCTTTTGAGAATTAACAAATTTTATGAGTAATGTCATAAGATAACCTAAGGTTTTCATTGTATTTTTGCAGTATAAACCTAAAACACTAAAAATGCTTTCGTTTTTTAAAGATTATAAATTATTTGCGATTGTATTCGGCATAATTTCAATCATTATAATGTCTATTTTTTATAACATCTTAAAAGTAGACAAACCCCTACCTATTTACCAACCTGCAATGGTAAACACAGAGTTGGTTGACAGTACCATACAGCACAAAATAAAATACCATAAAATTGCCGATTTTAGTATGACTAATCAAAACGGTAAAACAATAACTCAAGCGGACTATAAAGATAAAATTTATGTCGCCGATTTCTTTTTTACAACGTGCCAAACCATCTGTCCAATTATGACAGGTAATATGGAAACTATCCAACAAGAAGTATTGAATGATGACGATGTGATGCTATTATCCTACTCTGTCACTCCAGATATTGATACCGTAGAACAGTTAAAACGTTATGCCATTAAAAAAGGCGTAAATGACAAAAAATGGAATTTAGTTACTGGTGATAAAGGCGAAATTTACAGACTAGCCAGGAAAAGCTATTTAGCAGTTAAAGATGACGGAATGCCTGATGACTACGGAATGGTACACACAGAAAATTTTATGCTAATAGACAAAAAAAGTCAAATTCGAGGCTATTATGATGGCACCAAAACGGAAGATATCACCACACTTTTAAATGATATCAAAAAGTTAAAAAAAGAATACGAAGAGTAGTTTTTTGCTCTCAATTTTTTTAAGCTGAAATTTTCTCATACTTTTGCTTCTTTAAAATCAATCTAAATAAGCTTGGATAACACACTAGACACACTAAAAAGAGGAGAACGCGCTATAATTATAGACGTTTCCTCGCATTTAATTCCATTAAAACTCCTAGAAATGGGGTGTTTACCAGGCAATAGTGTCGAGTTGGTACAAGTAGCACCTTTTTCCGATCCATTATATTTAAATATAAACGGGAGCCATTTAGCAATCAGAAAAGAAACTGCTATTCATATTATCATTGAAAAACAAGTGTAATGAGCAAGCAAATAAACATCGCCTTAATTGGTAATCCAAATACAGGAAAAACATCTGTTTTTAATGCCTTAACGGGGTTAAATCAGAAAGTGGGAAATTACCCTGGGATTACAGTAGAAAAAAAAGAAGGTATTTGCAAATTGCCAAGAGGTGTAAAAGCACATATCATTGATTTACCAGGCACTTACAGCTTAAACGCGTCGTCTTTAGACGAAAACGTAGTCATCGAATTACTTCTAAACAAAAACGACAAAGATTTTCCGGATGTTGCAGTAGTAGTTAGTGATGTTGAAAACTTAAAACGAAACTTACTACTTTTTACACAAATTAAAGATTTAGAAATCCCTACCATCTTAGTCATTAATATGGCTGACAGAATGAAATACAAAGGGATTTCATTAGATATTGAACATTTAGAACAGGAATTAAAAACAAAAATAGCAGTTATTAGTACTCGTAAAAACGAAGGTATTGACAACTTAAAGTTATTAATTTCTAATTACAGAGACCTGTCAACAACACCATGTTTAAATGCCTCAGAAATTGACACAGACTACTTTGACAAACTAAGACAGGCTTTTCCTAGTCAATTGCTTTACAAATTATGGTTGGTTATTACCCAAGATGTAAATTTTGGTAAAATGGACAGAAACGAAGTCGAGGCACTTGCTAGTTTTAAAACTAAATCTAAAAGTGACCTAAAACGTCTTCAGCAAAAAGAGACCATTAAGCGTTACCAATTTATAAATAACACGCTTAAAAAAGGACAAACCATAGACGCTAGTCAAGCTAAAGATTTACGTACAAAATTTGATCGTATTTTAACCCATAAAGTCTGGGGTTACTTAATATTCTTTTTAATATTACTACTTATTTTTCAAGCTATTTATGACTGGTCTACGATACCAATGGACTTTATTGATGGTGTATTTGCAAGTCTGAGTGATTGGGTTAAAAACACACTTCCAGAAGGTGCTTTTACAAATTTATTAGCCGAAGGAATTATATCAGGACTGGGAGGAATAGTCATTTTTATACCTCAAATAGCGTTTTTATTCCTGTTTATAGCCATTTTAGAAGAAACTGGATATATGAGTCGTGTCGTTTTTTTAATGGACAGAGTCATGCGCCGTTTTGGTTTAAGTGGTAAAAGTATTGTACCTTTAATCTCAGGAACTGCTTGTGCTATTCCTGCAATTATGGCCACAAGAAATATTGAAAGCTGGAAAGAACGCTTAATTACAATTTTAGTAACACCTTTTACAACGTGTTCTGCAAGATTACCGGTATATTTAATAATCATTGCACTTGTTATTCCTGAAGGACGTTTTCTTGGATTAAGTTACCAAGCTTTAACCTTAATGCTATTGTATTTATTAGGGTTTGGAGCTGCAGTTATTTCGGCTTACATATTAAACAAAGTCTTAAAAATAAAAAGTAAAACGTTTTTTGTGGTAGAAATGCCAAATTACAAATTGCCGCTATTTAAAAATGTTGCCATTACCGTTTTAGAAAAAACGAAATCGTTTGTATTTGGAGCAGGAAAAATAATATTAGCCATCTCAATCATCCTTTGGTTCTTGGCATCTTACGGTCCAGGAGACGCCTTTAATGATGCAGAAAATATTGTTAAAACCGAATACGCTTCGCAAAATTTAAACGAAGAAGAATTAAATCAAAAAATAGCCTCTCAAAAACTAGAACACTCGTTTATAGGTATTGCAGGACATGCTATTGAGCCTGTAATTAGACCACTAGGTTACGATTGGAAAATAGGAATTGCTATTGTTAGTAGTTTTGCTGCAAGAGAAGTTTTTGTTGGTACTTTAGCGACTATTTATAGTGTTGGTAACGATGATGAAGACACCATTAAAAACAGAATGGCAGGAGAAGTAAACCCTATTTTAGGTGGTCCGTTATTTAATTTTGCATCCGGTATATCGCTACTACTATTTTATGCATTTGCAATGCAATGCATGAGTACTTTAGCTGTTGTAAAAAAAGAAACTAACACTTGGAAATGGCCAACATTACAATTAGTAATCATGACAGCTATAGCCTACATTTCGGCATTAATAGCATATCAATTTTTAAAATAATATTATGAACACAGTTATTCAAAACATACTAGTTTTTATCACCTTAGGGTTTGCTTTGTTTTTTCTTTATAAAAAATATTTCGTTAAAACGAAATCAAAAAAAACTTGCGGAACGGACGACTGTGGTTGTCATTAATTGTTTCGCAACATAGACTCGATATAATTACTAGTATTAAGATATTCTACTCTTAAATCTCTAAGATATTTTTCGATTATTTTAGAATTAGCGTGTTTAGGATTTAAACAATCGTTACTATCATAATCCGTAGCAGCCAGTACCAAATACCATTTACCTTTTCTGGAGCTATATTTATCAAAAAATAAAGGATCATTCCCGTTAGCATCTCTTTTAGCATCTACTAAAATCGGCACTAAATTAATAGTCTTAGTATCTTTACTTGTTTCATAAAACGAAAAATAAAACGGTTGATCTTCAATCTTAAAAGCAACGTTACTTTCAACATTTACATGATTTAATTGATACTTTGTATTGATAAAATTATAGAACTCGTTAGCTTCTTTAGGATCTTCAAAGATTAACGAATATTGTTTAGGCAACTTCCGTTTAAACTTTTTAGCAACCATAACCCTATCACCTGCTATGGTAGGCGCAATTTTTACAGGAATACAAGAGGTTACGAAAACAAAAAGCAGGACAATTACAGAAGGTTTCATTAAATTGGTTTTCAGATAATTATCAAAAATCATACCCTAACACTATTCAAAAAGCAAATCCAAAACATAAGACCGATCACTAACAGTTCCTGCCTCCTTTGAATAAGGCAACAAATTAACAGCGGACACGATAACCTCAGCGTTAGAATACAAAGTTAACAGCCGTGTATTTGGTCTAACAATAATTGTTTTCTCTTCCAATAATAATCCATTTTTATAAATCCCGATAAGCACTTCTGCTTCTCCCGCACGGATACACATAACGCTTTTTGGACATCTCGAATCTTGAATAACTTTAATGAATTTAACGGTTACATACTCATGCATATAACTACCCCTTTCAACCAATCCTATTGATAGTTTAGGGGTTTCTAATGCAACTAAAGTCGAATCTTGAGCAGAAACTACAATAGTAAAACAAAGCAAGAATAATACGGATAGGTATTTCATTTTAAATAATTTAACACCAATATAACAACTTAAACCATGCCACTTTATTGAATTAACGAAATTTTAGTTACATTTGAAAAATATTTAAGCAACCTTAAAAATTTATTAAAGCAATAATAAATGTCAGTAGCAATAGAAAATTTTGTAAAAGCAATCTACAAAAGTAAAATCAACGATATTACAGATACAAAACCAGGCAACATAGCCAAATTACTAGGCATTTCTAATGCTGCAGCCACTGATATGGCAAAAAGTTTAGCTGCTAAAAACCTAGTAGATTATCAAAAATACAAAGCCTTACAGTTAACTGACGAAGGTGAAAAATTAGCATTAAAAGTTATTAGAAAACATAGACTTTGGGAAGCTTTTTTACACAAAACGTTTGATATGTCCTTGCATGAAATACATCGTGAAGCGGAACTACTAGAACACGAAACTTCAGATTTTTTAGCAAATACAATTAGTGCCTTTTTGGGTAATCCAAAATTTGATCCACATGGGGATCCTATTCCCAACGAAAATGGCGAAATAACTACAAAAGACACGTCTGTATCATTGTCTAAAACCAAGGAAAACAAAACATATATCATCGCCAGATTAATGAGTGATGATAAAGAGTTTTTTGATTTTTGCGCTATAAATGGTTTAAAATACGGAAATAAACTAACCGTAATTAAGCAGTTTAGCAAAAACAAAATGACTCAAATTTCAATAAATAATAACACGATTCTTTTAAACCAAGATTTTACAAAAATAATTTACGTTAATGAAACTGACTAAAACGCCAATAGCCTCCATAATTACAGGGTTAGCGCTTTCGATTTCTGCAATAGCGCAAGACAACACTGCATTAGAGCCATTAATTACAGATAGACCTGATGCGACGGAGTCTCCTAACGCTATACCTAAAGGGTCTATACAAGTCGAAACAGGTGCTTTTTATGATACTTTTGAAGAGCATAAAATCAAAACAGAAAACTACACGTACAACACAACATTAGTGCGTTACGGTTTATTAGATAATTTAGAAATACGATTAGGATGGGACTTTACAGAAAGTTCAACATCAATTAATGGCAATAAAATAGACAATATTATAAGTGGTTTTTCTCCTTTATTGCTAGGAATCAAAACTAGCATCGCTAAAGAAAACGGATTGTTTCCAGAAATTGGCCTTTTAGGACATTTATATCTACCATTTACCGCTAGCACAGATTTTAAACCAGAAACAACGGGTGTTGATTTTAGGTTTGCTTTTGCACATACATTAAGTGATAATTCTAGTTTATCTTATAATTTAGGAGCAGCTTGGGGAAGTGATTCGCCAGAAGCATCATATGTCTACACTATTGCATTCGGACAAGGTATTACAGATAAACTAGGTGCTTACGCAGAACTTTATGGTGACTTACCAGAAAACAACAAAGCAAATCATCTTTGGGATGCTGGATTAACTTATTTAATAACTAACAATTTACAATTAGACGCAACAGTTGGATCAAGTATTACCAAAGGACAAGATCTATTACTAAGTGCAGGATTAAGCTTTAGAATACCATCAAACAACATAAAATAACATGAAAAAGCATTTACTTATACTATTAGTTTTAGTCACACTATTAAGCTGTAATACTAACAAAAAAGAGAACGGCAAACTAAACATAGTCACTACCACATCTATGATTACGGATTTGGTAAGAAATATTGGAGGAGATTCTATTAACATAAATGGTTTAATGGGAAGCGGTGTAGATCCACACTTATACAAAGCAAGCGAAGGTGACGTAACCAAATTAGTAAATGCAGACGTTATATTTTATAACGGATTACACCTAGAAGGAAAGCTTGTAGAAGTGTTTGAAAAGATGGGTAGTAACACAAAAACCCCAATAGCTTTAGGAGAAGAAATAGATAAAGCAACCTTGATTGGGTCTGATTATTTTGCCTCTAATTACGATCCTCACGTTTGGTTTAACATCGCTTATTTTAAACAATTCGCAAAAAAAGTAACCGCCGTTTTATCTGAAAAAGATGCAAAAAACGCATCCTTTTACAAAGCAAACGAAACCACTTTTTTAGAAAAACTAGAGACTCTTCAAAAAAAGGTGATAGCGACCATACAAACCCTGCCTGAAGACAAAAGGATTCTAGTAACAGCACACGATGCATTTAATTACTTTGGTAAAAACTATGGTTTTGAAGTTGTTGGTTTACAAGGCCTATCTACAGCAACAGAAGCTGGTGTAAAAGATGTCCAAAATTTAGCTAAATTTATAATAGACAAAAAAGTAAAAGCTGTTTTTATAGAAAGTTCAGTACCAAAACGCACTATTGAAGCCTTACAAGAAGCAGTAAACTCAAAAGGTCATGATGTAAAAATTGGAGGAACACTATATTCTGATGCCTTAGGAAGCGCAGGAACTATAGAAGGGACTTATATTGGTATGTTTGAGTACAATGTAAACACCATTGTAAATGCACTTAAATAAGTTAGCAGATAAAAAAAACTTTGATTTACACAAAGTAAAACAAACAATGAGACCCTGAAACAAGTTCAGGATGATGCAACACTAACTAAAAAATAGGTTTGCTAAAAGTATATTTTTTTAATTCGTTTTTTGAATAAGTAAAAAATGAATATATTTTGAATTAAATAAAGCTCCCAATGACTTGGGAAATGGTTATGAAACAAAAAATAGCAGTAAAAGTAGACGACCTTACAGTAGCATACAACTACAAACCGGTACTTTGGGATATTGATTTAGAAATCCCAGAAGGTGTCCTTATGGCCATTGTTGGACCAAACGGAGCTGGTAAATCAACACTAATAAAATCTATTTTAGGCATATTAAAACCTATAGCTGGTAGTGTAACTATTTACGACAAACCGTATGACAAGCAACGCAAATTAGTTGCCTACGTACCACAAAAAGGAAGCGTAGATTGGGATTTCCCAACCACAGCTTTAGATGTTGTTACCATGGGGACTTACGGTAGTTTGGGTTGGATAAAACGTCCAGGACAAAAAGAAAAGAAAGCAGCACTAGAAGCTTTAGAAAAAGTAGGCATGCTACCCTTTAAAAGCAGGCAAATTAGTCAATTATCAGGTGGACAACAGCAACGTATATTTTTAGCACGAGCACTAGTGCAAAACGCGTCAATCTATTTTATGGACGAGCCTTTTCAAGGTGTTGATGCCACCACAGAAATTGCAATAATTAATATTTTAAAAGAATTACGTAAAGCGGGAAAAACAGTAATCGTAGTACATCATGATTTACAAACTGTTCCAGAATATTTTGATTGGGTTACTTTTTTAAATGTGAAGAAAATTGCAACAGGCCCAGTAAAAGACATCTTTAATGATGATAATCTAACCAAGACTTACGGTATTAACTACAAAGTAAGTATTCAAGAATAATGGATTTACAAGAATATTTTTCTTTAGTCTTTAGCGACTATACATTAAGAACCATCACACTAGGAACTGCTATTTTAGGAGCAGTAACTGGTATGCTTGGAAGCTTTGCTGTACTAAGAAAACAAAGTCTACTAGGAGACGCCATATCACACGCAGCGTTACCAGGCATTGCAATTGCCTTTTTAATAACAGGCGCAAAAGACAGTAACACTTTACTTTTAGGCGCTTTAGTAAGCGGTTTAATTGGAACCTTTTGGATTAGAAGCATTGTCAAAAAAACGCACTTAAAAAGTGACACAGCCTTAGGGCTAATTTTATCTTTGTTTTTTGGGTTTGGAATGCTATTGCTAACCTTTATACAAAAACAACCCAACGCAAATCAAGCTGGTTTAGACAAATATTTATTTGGTCAAGCTGCAACATTAGTAGAAAGCGATGTATGGCTAATGGCAATTGTTACGGGATTGTGCTTAATTGTTTTGCTTTTATTTTGGAAAGAATTTAAAATCTTACTATTTGATGCAGACTATACCAAAACCTTAGGATTTAACACAAAATTTATCGATATATTAATTACTAGCTTTATAGTATTAGCTATAGTTTTAGGCTTACAAACCGTTGGTGTTGTATTAATGAGCGCGATGCTTTTGGCTCCTGCTGCTGCTGCACGACAATGGACCAACAGTTTGTCTAAAATGGTGTTTTTAGCAGCAATTTTTGGTGCGTTTTCAGGTGTTTTTGGTACAGCAATAAGCGCAAGTCAAACTAATCTATCAACTGGACCAGTTATTGTTTTGGTAGCTTCAGTATTTGTGGTGTTCTCGTTTGTGTTTTCGCCAAGTCGTGGGTTATTATTTAAACAAATTAGATTTATTAGAAATCGTCGTGATTTAGAACTTCATAAAACCTTAGCGTTTATGCATAATATAGCTGAAACACACGATAATATTTCGCATCCCCACGCGGTTAAACTATTAAATAATTTTCAAGGGTTTACGCGTAAAACACTTCAAAAGTTAGTCGAAAAAAATTACGTAACACTAGATGGAAATATGTGGAGTTTAACCGAAATTGGTTTTACAACAGCCGCAAATTTATACACTAAACAAACTACAGAAGATGAATAGTGCTCAAATAGAAATACAGTTAATTGCAAGTTTAGTTGCTATTGCATGTGCTATTCCTGGAACCTTTTTAGTACTTCGTAAAATGGCAATGATCAGTGACGCCATAAGCCATTCTATCTTACCCGGTATTGTAATTGGATTTTTTATCACACAAGATTTAAATTCGCCTCTGCTTATTGTTTTAGCTGCCTTTACAGGAGTAATAACCGTGGTTTTAGTAGAATATATTCAAAAAACAGGCTTAGTAAAAGAGGACACTGCCATAGGATTAGTTTTTCCGGCTTTGTTTAGTATTGGTGTTATTTTAATTGCTAAAAACGCTAATGACGTCCACTTGGATGTTGATGCTGTTTTGGTTGGAGAACTAGCTTTAGCGCCTTTTGATAGACTAATAATTTCAGGAGTAGATATTGGCCCAAAGTCGTTATGGATTATCGGAACTATTTTATTAATTACAATTACATTGTTAATTGCCTTTTTCAAGGAACTTAAAGTTAGTACATTTGACAAAGGATTAGCCGCCTCTCTTGGCTTCTCTCCTGCAATTATACATTACGGGTTAATGACAGTGTCTTCTGTTACCACAGTAGGTGCTTTTGACGCTGTAGGCGCCATATTAGTAGTCGCTTTAATGATTGCACCTGCTGCAACCGCATACTTATTAACTACCAATTTAAAAAAGATGTTAGGTTTAGCTATGTTTTTTGGCGTATTTAGTGCCATTTCTGGCTATTGGCTAGCACACAAATTAGACGCTTCTATAGCAGGATCAATTACCACAATGCTTGGTTTGTTATTTTTAGCAGTGTATTTATTTGCACCAAATAAAGGTGTAATAGCAGTTATGTATCGCGAAAAACAACAACGTACAGAAGTAAGTCTTTTAACTTTTTTATTGCACTTAAAAAATCATAACGAACTTGAAGAACGTCACGTAAATCATTTACGCGAGCATATAAATTGGCATAAAGTAAGAGCGAAAAATGTTTTAGAATTAGCTCAAAAAAACAACATGATTATTATAGATAATAACATTGTTTCTTTAACCAAAAAAGGAGATGCATTTACCTCTAAGGCTATTGACTATATTATTACCAATGAAGATGCTCAGATAGAAGATATGAAAGACGATTTCTTTTTGTTTAGAGGGTAGAATTATTACCTTTAATATATGAGACTATTTTTTGCGCTATGCTTTTTCACACTCTTCTTTTCATGTAATAATGAAAAAAAACATTATGGTGACTGGATTTATGATTGGAGCACCTCAATAACAGAAGATGGAGATGTTCCATCTCGTGTTAAAATCAGCAAAGATTCTATAAAGTTTAGGTATCTCTATTTTGATTATTGGAGTTCTTTTCCTGTAAAATTCTCAAACAATAAGTTAGAATTTGACGGTTTAAAATTTAAAACTAAATTTGATAAAGACACTCTTATTTTTAATAAACACTTTAGAGTATTCAAAACAAATGACACTATAGTAAATAGTGAATTTTTACGTGAAGATAATTTTGTAAGTATTAATTTACCTAAAATAGATTCAGACTTTACAAAATATAAAATCTCTAATATTACTTATATAATTAAATATGGTCAGAGAAGAGATAACAAACAATACTCACTATCTTAACGATAAATACTCAAATTTTAAAGATTTAAAAAGGTTTTTATATGATCATCATGGAAAGCATGATTATAAAAGCTCTATCCTTCTATTTTGTGATAAAAATGCAAAAATGCTTGAAATTGAAAAGATGCTTTGCTGGTTTCAGTATATGAATAAACTTAAAATAGCATTGGTTAATAACATCAATATAAATTTTGATAAACACGAACCATTTTACAGTTATGAGACATTGAATCCTAAGTTACCTCCTGAGATTGAAAACGATAAATATTTTTCTAAAATAACTAGTAATTTAGCTCCACCTCCTCCTCCATTTTTTTTAATTAAAGAATCAAATGTTTTAATATTAAAGCTTAATAAAAACAAGATTTTTAATAACAAAAAAGAGCTTGATATTTCAGAATTAAAAGCTTTAATAGAAAAAAGTATTAGAGGAGATAAGTTAATTATTTCTCTTTATGATTTAGATTCAGACTATAATTCATTTATGAAAATGAACGCAACTATTAATCTGTGTTATAAAAATATTAGAAATGAAAATGTCTTATTAAAACACAAAAAAGCATTTGATGAATTAAGTATTGAAGAACAAAATTCCATTAAAAAAGAAATACCAAATAAGTCAATTTGGAATTACTCAATTCCTCATTTTAATAGCTTGATTGAAGAAAACGGAAACTTTTTAGGTTTAAATATTAATACTATAAATTAAAATCCTTATTTAATTTTCGTAATTCTGTTTTTAACTGGTCTAAACTAACTTCTTTAAAGTCAATGTCTAACTCTGAAATCGCTTCAACTTTAGCCTCTTTAAGTCCTAAATACAATCTATCATCAACCTTTTTAATAGCAACTAAAACAACAACTTCATTTGCTGTAACTGTGCCAAAATCGTAACTATCATTAACGTTTTTACTTGGTAAAATCGAGTTTAAAGATTTAAAGACCATCTTGACATTTGCACCATTAGCGTTTTTAATTTTAAGTTTAAATTTGATGGCGTTTTTACTGCTTCCTATAAAACGATCGCAATTAATCCAACCTAATTTTGAGCCATAAAAAACATATCTAGACACATCGCTAGATGTAACTGTCCCAACTAATCCTGTAGTAGTGGAGTCTCTGCTTTTTATTCGTTCTTCAAATTTTCTCTCAAAAGACGTTTTGTCTTTTACAGTTATAAGACTTGGGTTGTTTTTTGTGCTACCATCTACAGTAAATTGAATAGGTAATCCATAAGGTACAATAACCGGTTTACCACGTTGTGTCCCTGGTTTTAACTTTGGAATTAATTTTAAAACTCTAATGGCTTCATTAGCCAAAGCAGTATTGGCAGCTGAAGCTTGAATATCTATTACGTCACCATTTTTATCAATGTTAAAATACGTTCTAATTTTATGCTTTCCTGATAGGTTTAACTCTTCTGCCAACCCAGTATCAAAATTTTTAGACACTAGGTTTGATAATGCTTCTTTGAAGCATTTGATTTTTTCTGTATTAGTACTATTTTCGCAACCAGGAAATGTTGGCACTACTTCTACAACATCTATTGGCACTTCTACATCTTCGACTTCTTCCAAAAAAACCAC
The DNA here is from genome assembly GCF_002836085.1 of Olleya sp. 1-3. Lineage (NCBI taxonomy): Bacteria > Pseudomonadati > Bacteroidota > Flavobacteriia > Flavobacteriales > Flavobacteriaceae > Olleya > Olleya sp. 1-3. The sequence continues at coordinate 214,487 of NZ_PJBW01000004.1, read as the reverse complement.
TTCCTCAGAAGTTAAAACAGTAGTGGTTGTATTTGGTTTATTTTCTAAATTCCAGTTCACCCCTGCATTAGTTTTTTCTCCTAAAAAAAGTTGCATACCTCTTTTCTTGTTGTTTGCAGGGAATTTATATTCAATTAAACTTCCTGATTTTAATTGTAACTGGCTATTATCTTTAAAAGCTTTTACATACAACATTCCACCAGTTTCTAATTGTTTGTCATCAGATTTGGTGGTTAAATTAGCCAGTAACATATCAGACAATTTGTAATATTCTGTAACTTGTAATGCAACAATACCCCTAGCTAACTTACCTGTTTTAGCATCTACAAAACATTTAGCAGGAATACTTAAAACCGTACCTTCTTTACAGGTAATAATCGTTTCTTTTTCAGTATTAATTTCTATAATCTGTGGTGTTTTTTTTACTGAATTATAAAACGAAACAAAGCTTTTCCTTGTGTTTTTAGATGTTTTTAAAACTTCAACGTCTTCTTTAATCGAAACTACATTTTCCTGTTGCACTTTAGCTAATTTTACTTCTGAAACTGCTTTTTGACGCACAACCGTTTCTTTAATTATTAAAGTATCATTAACTGGTTTTAGTGTTGTTAGTTTAGGAAATTTAATATCAAATTCTGTTTTAGTAAAAGAACCTAAGTTTTCTGACAACACAGTATCTGTATAAATATGAGACCCAAATTGTCTTGTCAATACATCATTAAAAATAGTTTTTTCCGTTTTTCTAATAACTACAAATTTGTGTTTTGAAGAGTCCGTTAGTATTACTGAAGTTTCAGTTCCAATACGTTTTTCATTTTGAAAAGACTCTAATTGATTCTCATTATTTAATTGATTAAAAAACAAACTATAACACAAAAAAAACAGTCCTAAAACCACTATTACCAAACCTATAATTTTAAGCCACTTTGTCTTAATATAACTGCGCTTAGCAGATGCTATTTCTAATTTTAATTGTGTACGTTTTAAGCCTTCAATAAAAATTAATTGCTCTTGGTAAAGGGCAATAAACTCTGGATTAGATTCTAATTGATTTTCAAAATTTAAACTTTCAGTTGCAGACAATTGCTTGTCTATGTATTGATTGATTAATTCTATTTGCGAGATATGATTTTCCATGATTGTGCCGAATTAAGATTGGGTATTATTTTGATAGATGTCCTTCGCTTTTTTCAAGCACTTGTACTTTTGGTTTTTAGCCACTTTTTCTGACTTAAATTGCATCATCGTTGCAATATCAGAAAAGCTTATTTTTTGTACATAAAACAGTTGTAACAACTGTTGACATCGTTCTCCTAATTCGCGAAAAGCGTTCTCGGCAAAGCGATACTTTTTTTCTTCTAATACATGTTGAAATATTGAGACCTCGTTATCTTTTAAATCGTGAAGTTCTTGAGTAGTAAATTTGGTTTGCATGTCCTTCCAAACAAACCTGGATACGGAATACAAGTAAGTGTAAAATGAAGCGGTTAATTTAAAATCGGACTGTTCTAAATTACGGTTGAGGATAATTAATGCTTCCTGAAACACATCTTGTGCGTCAGACTTTTTTCCGCCTTTGGATAAGACTAGTTTTTCTATTCTAGGATATAAACTATATAGTTGATTAAACGCTTTGTCACGTTGACCCGTTTTAAAGAATTCTAATATTTTTTTATCATTCATAAAATATCTTTACTCTTTAATGGTCAAAACTTAAAAAGGTCTCCTCCATTTTTTTTCATTGCTTACAAAGTAAAGCAATCCATCTATTCGGCAAAAAAGATTGCCACGTCCTGCGTCCTCAGAATGACAGAGAAGTAAGCAAGTAGAAAATAAAACTATTTAGTACTCACTTTTTTTTTTAAAATTGTCTTTCATCCTGCAAAAACTCATAAGCCTTTTGGACCTGCTTAAATTTTTCTTCGGCTCCTTTTCTATGCTCTTCTCCTAAATGCTCTACACGATCTGGGTGGTATTTTTTAGCCATTTTACGGTAAGCTTTTTTGATTTGATCTGTAGTTGCTGTTTTGTCTATTTCTAAGATTTTATAAGCATTATCGCTACTGTTATAAAACATGGCTTTTATACTTGAATAATCACGACTACTAATGCCTAAATAATTAGATATTCTTTGCACTTGATCTTCCTCATCATCCGTAACCATGCCATCTGCTTTTGCTATTCCGAATAGAAAATGCAATAATTGCAAACGCGATGCGTGATCCATCATTTGTTGGATTTGAGCACAAACATCTCTTGTTGACACGTTTTGGTTACTTATACTTTTAAATAATTTGAAGGCTTTATTTGCACGATCTTTACCATAAAGCTCTACAAATTTACTACGTACAAAATCCAATTCGCGTTGATCTTGTACACCATCTGCTTTTATAATTACAGAGGCTAAAATTAGTAAACTAACTTCAAAATCTCCTGAAGTTGTTTGTGCGCGACGCTGTTGCTGTGTTCTGTAATTTGGTTTTGTCCTATAATTAGGCTGACGTCTTTGTTGTGTATTAGGATTTCCGTCTCCTAACAAGTTTCCTTTACCTGCCATAGCATCTCCTAAACTACCAAGCGCCAAGCCTATAATAGCTCCAATTGGCCCACCTAATGTCCATCCTAAAGTTGCGCCTATCCATTTTAATCCAGCCATAAATATTGTTCTAATTTTAAAAAAGTAAATATACTACTTTGTTAGTATACTTTAAATCTGATTTGTTACTGATGCAACTAGCATGGTGCGTTAAGGATGGAGCGGTCTGTCTGAGCTCCTCGCAGAGAGCGAGTAGCGATAGCCTGACCTTATGACACCATAAGTGTTATAAGGTAACGCCATAATAATTTTTGCACGGTTTTTGATTATCTTTGCACGAGATAGATTTATAAATAAAAAATTACAAGAATATGTATCCAGCAGAATTAGTAAAACCAATGCGTGAGGACTTAACCAAAGTAGGTTTTGAAGAATTACATACAGCTGAAGCAGTTAATACTGCCATTGCAAAAGAAGGAACAACTTTAGTAGTTGTAAATTCAGTTTGTGGTTGTGCAGCAGCAAATGCAAGACCAGGAGCATCAATGAGTTTAGCAAATGACAAAAAACCAGCACATATTGTAACGGTTTTTGCAGGTGTTGATAAAGAAGCAGTTGATCAAGCAAGAGCGCACATGGTACCTTTTCCTCCAAGCTCGCCATGTATGGCATTGTTTAAAGACGGAGAATTAGTACATATGTTAGAGCGTCACCATATTGAAGGAAGACCTGCAGAATTAATTGCAGAAAACCTTATGGATGCTTACAATGTACATTGTTAAGATACTTCTAGAGCAAAACATTAGCTTTTTTTAAGCTAAGTATTACAGAAAAACCACGTTTTTTAAACGTGGTTTTTCTATTTTTGGGAGATAGATTTTTTAACAAAAAATGAGAAAACTTTTAGCATACCCATTATCATGTATTTATTACCTATTTTTTGGGTTGTCTTTACTTGTTTTTCATCCTATACAATGGTTTTGTTTTAATGTGCTAGGTTATAAAGCACATAAAACAAGTGTAGACCTTTTACAATTTTGCTTAATGCGTTGCGTAAACCTTTTAGGAACTACCCATAAGTTTACCAATCCATACAATTTAGATAATTCGCAACCTGTAATTATCGTATCTAATCACCAAAGTATGGCAGACATACCGCCAATGATGTGGTATTTTAGAAAACACCACGTTAAATTTGTAAGTAAAAAAGAGTTAGGTAAAGGATTACCTAGCGTCTCTTACAACTTACGCCATGGTGGTTCTGTTTTAATTGACAGAAAAAATCCAAGACAAGCTATTGTTGCCATTAGAAAATTTGGAGATTATATAGAATCTACAAATCGCGCTGCGGTAATATTCCCAGAAGGCACAAGAAGTCGTGATGGCAAACCAAAACCATTCCACACAAAAGGCTTAGAAACGTTAATAAAATATATCCCGAGCGCTGTTATCATACCGGTTACCATAAATAATTCTTGGAAAAACTTACGTTATGGCAAGTTTCCTTTAGGAATTGGTAATAACATAACATTTACCGCGCATAAACCGGTAAAACCAAGTGAATTTAGTGATACACAAAGCTTACTAGACCACATAGAATCTACTATTAAAAACAGTATTAAAATATAATATTATGTCATTAAAAAATGTAAGATTAGAGGTGATGTCTTATCTAGAAAAAGATATAGATTCTTTAATAGAAAAATATTTAATACCTGTCGAAAAAATTTGGCAACCTTCTGATTTTTTACCAAACTCTGAAGGGCCTAACTTTTTTGAAGAAGTAAAAGAAATCAGAGAATTATCTAAAGAGTTACCTTATGATTTTTGGGTAGTTTTAGTTGGAGATATGATTACTGAAGAAGCATTACCAACTTACGAGTCTTGGTTAATGGATATTGAAGGTGTTGAACAAGACGGAAAAAACGGTTGGGCAAAATGGATTAGACATTGGACTGGCGAGGAAAACCGTCATGGTGATGTGCTTAACAAATACTTATACCTTTCTGGACGTGTTAACATGCGCGAAATAGAACAAACTACGCAGCATCTTATTGCTGATGGCTTTGATATTGGTACAGCAAGAGACCCTTATAAAAACTTTGTTTACACTAGTTTTCAAGAGCTAGCAACCTACGTGTCACACAATCGTGTTGCAAAATTGGCTAAAGAAAAAGGGAATAAGCAATTGTCCAGAATGTGTAAAATTATTTCGGGAGACGAGATGAGACACCACCATGCTTACAGCGAATTTGTTGAGCGTATTTTTAAAGTGGATCCTAGTCAAATGATGTTAGCATTTCAATACATGATGAAACAAAAAATAACAATGCCTGCTCATTTTTTAAGAGAATCTGGAGGTAAAGTTAGCACTGTTTTTGACGAGTTTTCTAACACTGCACAACGTATTGGGGTTTATACCTCTATGGATTATATAGAGATTTTACAAAAACTAATCAAGCGTTGGGAAATTGATAAAATTACGGACCTAAATGACGAGGCTGAAAAGGCACGTGATTATTTAATGAAACTTCCAAGCAGAATGTTGCGTTTGGCAGACCGCATTAAAATACCTGAAAACTCTTACCAATTTAAATGGGTAGAACCTGCAAAATTATAACAGATGTCAAACCAAGCATTAATTGAAGCGACAAAAACCTTTGTAAAGGAAACTTTAAAGGATGCTGAAGGTGGACACGATTGGTTTCATATAGAGCGCGTTTACAAAAACGCGCTTTTAATTGCAAAAGGCGAAACAGTAGACCTGTTAGTTGTTACCCTTGGTGCATTACTTCATGATATTGCAGATAGTAAATTCCATAATGGAGATAGTACTATTGGTCCAAAAGTAGCTGGTGCTTTTTTATTAAAACACAATGTAGACTCCGCTACCATTAATCATGTTATAAAGATTATTGAAAACATATCCTACAGCTCTAATATAGGCACAGAAAACGCATTTAAATCTATCGAGTTGGACGTTGTGCAAGATGCAGACCGATTGGATGCTATTGGCGCTATTGGTATTGCACGCACCTTTAATTATGGTGGCTTTAAAAACAGAGCACTTTACAATCCAGAAATTAAACCAAATTTAAATCTGACTAAAGCGGAATACAAAGCTTCTAACGCACCGACAATTAATCATTTTTACGAAAAACTGTTACTTTTAAAGGATATGATGAACACCAAAACCGGTGGGAAAATAGCAAAACAAAGACACCAATACATGGTTGACTTTTTACAGCAATTTGATGCTGAATGGGAAGGAAAAAGGTAACTATCTAGTTTTCTTTAGCAACTTCTAATGCTGTAATTTTATATTCTAAAATAGACATCTCCTCTCCAAAACTAATAATTTGATCTGCTGTTAAATTACTATTCAAATTTACTGCATCAAGAATTTGTTTCTGTTTTTGACCGTAATAACTTAATGCTATTTCTATTTTATCATCCATCTCTTTTAGGTGTTATTTAATGTACCATTGACTTAATTTCGTTTCTGTATTTTGAGGCACTTTTACCAACCACCTCATTAAAGACTTTATTAAAGTGAGAGAAGTTATTAAAACCACATTCAAAACATATATCGGTAATACTACTTTGACTTTCGGTTAATAATTTAGTGGCATAAAATACGCGATACTCGTTAACAAACTGTGTAAAGGTTTTACTTGTTACTTTTTTAAAATAGCGACAAAATGCAGGTACAGTCATACTAACCTCATCAGAAATCTGATCCAATGTAATATGATTCTGAAAATTTTTGTTCACATATTTATAGATCTTATCTATCTTATCTGTGTCTTGTGGTTGTGTTTCAAATACGTAACCATTTTCATTTAAAACCGTATAATCATCTGTCAACGCAAGCAATTCTAATATTTCAAGCAACTTAGTCACACGCTTTATACCTTCATATTTAGGCAATCTTTCTATTTTAGGACCAACTACTTTTTTAATTTCTTGTTTATATAAAATTCCGTTTTTAGCGCGCTCTAATAATTGCACGATGTTTTTCATTTCTGGCAAAGCATTTAAAGATTCGCCTAAAAATTGAGGATGAAACTGGACTAACGTTTCTTTTCCTTTAGAAGTTAAACGATCTGTAAAACCATTGTGAGGTAAATTAGATCCAATAAGAATCAATTGACTATTATTAAAGTAAGATAAGTGATTACCAATATGTCTACGCCCTTTTCCTTTATTAACATAAACCATCTCTACCTCAGGATGAAAATGCCAAAACGCCTCGCTACGCTTACGTTTTTTGGTTTTTTGGACCGCAATTATTGAACTACCAAATGTTGGTGTTATTTTTTTTAATGTAGGCTTTGTATTCAATAGTAAAATGTTTCTGCAAAATTACAACATATCGCTTTATAGTTATATGCTAATTTAGCACTATTGTGTGTTATTTTAACCTATAACGTTTTCGTAAAACCTCATCTTGTTAATATAGCATACAAACTTACCAATTCTCTTGTTATTAGAACTCCTCTTCTATTCTAACTTTGCACCCATAATCATTAAAACGATTTATTATGAAAAAATTTACAAAACACATTTTAGCTTTAGCAATCGTATTTGCTACGCTAAGCAGTAACGCAACAGAGATCGCTTTTTTATCTAATGAAGAAGATGGTAAAACAATATTAATGTTTGACAATGTTAGTCAAGGTGACCAGTTAATGGTTAAAGATGCTTTTGGACTAATTCTATACAAAGAAGCTATTCTAGAAAATGGTAAGTATAACAAGTCTTTTGACTTAACTACTTTACCTGACGGAAACTATATTTTTGAATTAGATAAGCAAAATCAAATTAGAGTTTATCCTTTTACAGTGGATGCTACTGTAGTAACTTTTAATAAAGCACAATTAACTGTAGTTAATAAGCCTAAAGTAACTAGCAAGGATAATACGATTTATATTACTGCACAAAATTTAGAAGCTGCAGATTATACAATCGAAATATTTTATGATAGCGCAAAAAATGCAAACGAAAAGATTTATTCTGAAACATTTGAAAACACAACAACTGTTGGGAAAAAATTTAAGCTTTTAGAAGATAAAGACGAAACGTATGAGGTTGTTGTTACAGCTAACGGAAGATCATTTATATCGACATTCAACTTTTAATAATATCATTGCCCCAAAACAATAAAAAAGACGCCCTAGAGCGTCTTTTTTTTATACTATAACTTTCTTAGAAATTATTTTCCAGGAAAGGCTGCTTTACGTTTTTCTAAAAAGGCTGTTGTACCTTCTTTAAAATCTTCGGTTCCAAAACAAGCACCAAACTGCTCTATTTCGATATTAAAACCATTAACACCATCAGTATAATTAGCATTTACAGCTTGAATTGCTTTGCCAATTGCTACTGACGAGTTTCTCATTATTTTACTCGCAATCTTTTCCGCTAACGGTATTAACTCCTCTTGAGTTACTACGTGATTAACCAAACCGTAACTTAATGCTGTTGCAGCATCTATCATACCAGCTGTCATAACCATTTCCATTGCACGTCCTTTACCTACTAATTGCGGTAAACGTTGCGTACCACCATAACCAGGTATAACCCCTAAGCTTACTTCTGGTAATCCCATTTTAGCATTATCACTTGCCACTCTAAAATGAGCTGCCATAGCTAATTCTAAACCTCCTCCAAGTGCAAAACCATTAACTGCTGCAATTACTGGTGTGCTTAAATTTTGAACAAAATCGAATAAAACCTCTTGTCCTTTTGCTGCTAACTTCCCTCCGTTTTCAACAGTGAAATTTGCAAACTCGCTAATATCTGCACCAGCTACAAACGCTTTTTCACCGCTACCTGTAACTATAATTACTTTAGTGTCGGCATCTTTATTAGCTGCATCAAAAGCTTCATGTAATTCAAAAATAGTGGCTTTGTTTAAAGCATTTAATTTTGACGGTCTGTTGATAGTAATGGTTGTTATTCCGTTTTGTGTACTACTAAGTATGTTTTCGAAATTCATAATATTTGTTATTTATTATTTCCGCTACAGCGAAAAAAATTATTTTAATTCTTTAGGAAAGGCTACTGTAAATGTTGTTCCAATATCCGTTTGTGTTACAAAGGTAATTGTTCCTTGATAAGTTTCTACTATATTTTTAACCATTGCCAACCCAAGCCCCATACCACTGGACTTAGTTGTGAATTTAGGCTCAAAAACTTTAGATCTATTTTCTTCAGCAATCCCATTTCCGTTATCCGAAATAGTTATCACTACTTCATTTTCATTTTCAAAAACATTAACTAAAATCTGAGGTGTTTTATGATCCGGAATAGCTTGAATACCATTTTTAACCAAGTTTGTAATTACTCTAATTAACTGCGTACGATCTAGTTTTGCAATAATTTCATCTTTCTCAGGATGAAACTCGATGTAATCTTCATTAAAAATATCCAATGCTAAATCCACAACTTTTACTACGTTTAGCATTTCTTTTTGCTGCGCTGGCATTTTTGCAAAGTTAGAAAATGCACCTGCTATAGCACTCATAGTATCTATTTGCTGAATTAAAGTTTTACTATACTCGTCTAACTTTCCAATAATCTCTGGATCTTCAGGGTTAAACTTACGTTGAAAGCTTTGCACTGTTAATCGCATTGGCGTCAATGGATTTTTAATCTCGTGCGCGACTTGCTTAGCCATCTCTCTCCAAGCTTGTTCACGCTCACTTTTAGCCAATTTAACAGCACTTTCTTCTATTTGATCAATCATACTATTGTATGACTTTACAAGTGTTGCTATCTCTTCCGTGGTGCTTTCTATTTCAATTTTTTCGTTACGCTTTTCAAATCGGGTTTGATTCATTTTGTCACTAATAGTCTTCAGTGTTCTGGTAATGTATTTTGACAAAAAGTAAGCCAATGCAATTGCAATAATTAACATTAAAATGTACGTGTAACCTAGACGCTCAAAAAACTCGTAAAGTTCTCTTGATAAAAAATCATCATTTTCTAAATAAGGTAAATTTAAAATGGCTAGAGGTTTAAATTTCTGATCGGTTATATACGTATAAGATGATCTAAAGTTTTCCCCTTTTTCTTCTCTAAGCACAACATGTTTATGCCCAGCACTTTGAGATAACTTATTTAAAATATTAGCATCAATACACCCCTCTATAGTATCTTGAGGCAAACTAGCTTTTGAAGAAATTAGCAACGTCCCTTCTAAATCGTATAAATTAAGTTTAAGCCCATGGATATCCGCAATTTTATAGATTTCGTCTTTAAAAATTAAAGGTAATTTTTCTGGAATAACCTCAAAAGTGGTTTCCCTAATAACAAAATCTAAGTGTCTTTTTATATTTTTTTCTTTACGTTCTAATCGTTGTTCGTGGTAATCTTGTGTTTCTTCAGAATATTGATATGCTGCTACCAATGCAATTAAAATGGACGCTAAAAGCACCAAGAAAATCATTGCAAAAAATATACGAAGACGTAAGGAGAGTTTAGATATTTTCATTGTTTAAATATAGCAATAATCAAACCAAAAACAGACAGATGGTATTATGTGATAACTATGCGTTTGGATTTTTATCCCTAATACGCTTATAAACCTTAAACCCTATCATTAATAATAGACCTAAAACAAAAATAGCGATAACACCAAAAATCCAATTTATAGCACTTTTTAATATCACTAAAAAGACAACTGCAAATAAAATAAAGGTTGCCCCCTCATTATACATACGCATAAAATTAGAGGTTTTTTTAACGACATCGTTTTGTAATTGCTTAAAATAAACATGCGTTTGAAATTGATATAAAAACAATAAAGCAACAAACGTAAGCTTAACATGCATCCATGGTTGCTGCAACCAAAAAGGTTGTAATATTAATAACCAAACTGCAAAAAGAGTAGCTAATATAGCACTTGGCCAAGTGATAATAAACCACAATCTTTTAGCCATTAATTTAAGCTGAACTCCTAAAATTTCTTTATCCGGAGACGGTTTATGAAATGCCTCTATTTGATACACAAATAATCTAGGGATATAAAATAAACCGGCAAACCAAGTGACTACAAATATTAAGTGTAGCGCTTTTATGTAATTGTAATACTCCATTAGTCTTGAACAAATAAATAATTAAGTTGTTTTGCGTTAAACGCGGAATTAAAGCCTGTAACCTCATCCGTAATTAAAGTATTAAAAGACTTTAACTGTGTATTAATTTTAGACGTTAATTGGTTTTTTACTGCTATATCTTGTTCGGTTGGCGCAAAATCTCCCATTCTAACTAAGGCGTTTAGATGCCCTAATTTATTGGTCAATCTAATAGGGAAATTTAAAGGATCCTGCCCACTCTTGTTTTTTGTTTGGTATAATGCTTCTTCAATTTCAGTAAATTTAGCCTTTAGACTTTTAGCTTTTTCTAACAAGTCTTTTAAACTATCATCATCTTTATATTGTGTTTCAAAAGCAGTTAATTGCGCACTGACCTTTCGCATTTTTTTAATGGCTTTGTGCGCATTATCTATGGTGTTATTTATATCCTTGATAAACACAAACTGTTGCTCCATATCCTCTTGCGTACTTTCTGAATTTGGATTAGCAACTATAGTAAAAGGTTGCAAAACATTAGAACCGTTGACATTTAAATCAACCTTATACGTTCCCGGTGCAGCTTTTGGACCTTCTAAACTTGCCCACCATAAAATCATTCCGTCTAACTTTTCAGCCCCGTCATAAGTCATATCCCAAACAAATTGGTTAAGTCCTTTTTTTACGTCTAATTTATCTTTCTTTTTATTTTTAGTAGACACCGTTTTAATAGTATTTCCTTTTGCATCAAAATAAGTTAAACTTACTGTATCTCCGTCTTTATAATTTTTTAAATTGAAATACGTCATTACTCCATTTGGATGATTTGTACCACTTGTATTATTATTTTTAGAAGAACCACCACGCATTCTATACGTTGGTTTAGGCTGATACAATTGTACGTCACTATAACTAGATTTTGACATTTGATGAATCACTGATAAATCATCCAAAATCCACAAGCTACGACCTTGGGTAGCAACTATTAAATTATTGTCTTTTATTGTCAAATCTGTAATAGGAACAATTGGTAAATTAAGCTGAAATGATTGCCAGTTTTTACCATCATTAAATGACACATACAATCCAGTCTCTGTTCCAGCATACAACAATCCTTTTTGTTTTGGGTCTTCACGAAGCACTCTTGTAAAATGCTCGTCCGGAATACCATTTGTTATTTTTTTCCATGTGTTACCGTAATCCGTAGTTTTATACAAATACGGTGTAAAATCGCCAGTTTTATATTTAGTCCCTGCCACATAACAAGTCCCTGCGTCAAAATTACTTGGCTCTATACTATTTATCATCATCCAATCTGGCATGCCTTTAGGCGTAACGTTAGACCAGTTTTTTCCGCCATCCTTGGTAACGTGTATTAATCCATCATCACTACCAACCCAAAGCAAACCTTCTGTTATAGGAGACTCCTGTGCTGCAAAAATGGTACAATAATACTCTACAGATGTATTATCTTGAGTAATTGGTCCTCCAGAAGATTTTAATTTTTCTGGATCATTTCTGCTTAAGTCCGAGCTTATAATTTGCCAAGATTGCCCTTCATTTTCTGTAACATGTACATGTTGCGAAAAGGTATATAATCTGTCGGGATTATGTTTAGAAAAAATAATTGGAAAATTCCACTGAAAACGATATTTCATACCCTCTGCGCCATGACCCATTGGGTTATCTGGCCAGACGTTAATTGCCCTAACAGTACCGGTACGATGATTTTTTCGGGTTAAAAACCCATCATAACTACCACCATAAATAATATCATTATCCTCTGGATCTACTGCAATATGCGCAGACTCTCCTCCTGCTGTATCCTCCCAATCGTCTTCTGTAATGGACCAACCTTCCGTACGATGCGGAATTCTGACAGTAGAATTGTCTTGTTGCGCAGCGTAAATACGATACGGAAAATGGTTATCTGTAGTCACACGATAAAACTGCGATGTTGGTTGGTTGTGGTATGTGCTCCAAGTTTCTCCTCCATCATAAGTTACTTGCGCTCCTCCATCATCACCAATAATCATTCTATTTGGGTCCTCCGGAGCAATCCATAAATCATGATGATCACCGTGCGGTGCGTTATAAGTATCAAAAGTCTTTCCGCCATCCGTACTTTTATGGTAACGCACGTTTAAAACATAAACAGCATCTACGTCTTTGGTGTCCGCATACAACCGCGTATAATACCAAGCGCGTTGGCGCAGTTTACGCTCGCTGTTAACTTGCTTCCAAGTTTCACCTCCGTCATCACTTCTATATAAACCCCCTTTATCTTTGTTTTCAATAATTGCCCAAACACGTTGGCTATTTAATGGCGATACTGTTACGCCTATAATTCCTAAAGTCCCTTCTGGAAATCCATTGTTTTTAGAAATCTCAACCCATGTTTCTCCTTTATCAGTACTTTTCCATAATCCAGAACCTGACCCACCAGAACTTAAACTGTAAGGCGTACGTTGCACACGCCATGTTGATGCATACACTATTCTTGGATTGGTTGGATCTATTATTAAATCTACAACTCCTGCTTGATCGTTTACAAATAATGTTTTTTTCCAAGTAGCACCACCATCTGTACTTTTATACACACCACGATCTTGAGTAGGTTTATAAATATTACCTAAAACACCCGCGTAAACCACATCATGATTTGTAGGATCTATGACAAGCCTAGGAATATGTCTTGAGTTTTTTAAGCCAGAGGCTGACCAAGTTTTTCCAGCATCTACACTTTTAAAAACACCATATCCCGAAGATACATTACCACGAACTGTTTTTTCTCCTCCTCCAACATAAATGACATTTGGATCACTTTTTGAAACCGATATTGACCCAATACTTCCTCCAAAAAAACCATCTGAAATATTATTCCAATGACGTCCACCGTCCAAAGTTTTCCATATTCCACCTCCAGTTGAACCAAAATAATACAAATTAGGTTGGTTTGGTACACCTGTTACAGCTGCACTTCTTCCGCCACGAAAAGGCCCCAATAATCTATATTCTAAACCAGAATAATCAGATGGGTTTACAGTTTGTGCGTTGGATACGGATGAAAGTCCTATTAAAAAAAGAAATAATAGTGATTTTAAAGTATTCATTTTAAGGTTGAATTAGGTTGCGAATAGTAAAAATAAGAATTATTACGCTTGTTATACGTCCTTATTTAAATTTAACTTAACCTCTCTTCTTAAAAAATAGGCGGTAACAATGGTTGCTAAAACATCTGCAATAGGAAATGATATCCAAATACCTAGCTCTCCAAAATATAGAGGCATAATATACATTAACGGTATAAAAAATATAGCTTGTCTTGTTAAGGTTAGTAATAACGCTGGCAATGCTTTTCCGACTGCTTGAAAATAAGCCGAACCAATTAACTGAAGGGCCAATATTGGGACCGCAGCAAACGCCAAACGCATATTATTTGGTGTGTTATTAATTACGTCTTGGTCTGTAGTAAACCATCTTGTAATAATTTCTGGAAAAAACATTAACGCAATAAAAACTAGAGTCCCTAGTATTGTTGCATACTTAATAGCTGTGTAAATGACTTCCTTAACACGATCATATTGTTGTGACCCAAAATTATATCCCGCAATAGGAATAAATCCTTGAGTAATACCAAATACAGGAAACAAAGCAAACATGCTCATCCTACCAACAATAGCGTAAGCAGTGATAGACGTTTCTCCGCCATAATCAAACAACGCATTATTTACCAATAAAAAAGTAACACTAACTACTGCCTGTCTTGCCAAGGTAACAAACCCTAAGGCTCCGATTTCTGACACGATATTTTTTTGTAAATAAAAATGCTTTAAATTGATTTTTAACTCTGAATTAGAAGATAAAAAATACCAAAAAATAAATAAGAAAGAAACGATATAAGATCCCGTTGTTGCCCACGCAGCACCAGCCATACCAAAGTCTAAAATGCCTATAAAAATGTAATCCAAAACTAAATTACCAATAGACGGAATTAGCATCGCATACATGGCAAACTTAGGCTTGCCTTCTGCACGGATAACAGTGTTACCCATCATTACAAACGCTAAAACAGGAACACCATATAAAATAATTTCGTAATACACTTTAGCGGGTTCGTAAATATTACCCTTACCACCAAATGCCGGTATTAGCTGCTCTACAAAATAAAGTCCAAATGCCGCAAAAGTAACCGTAAACAAAAGCGTTAACGAGATTTGATTACCAAACGTTTTGAGTGCTTTTTCTTTATTATTAGCACCTAAAGCACGAGAAATAATGGAAGATCCTCCCACACCAATACTCATCCCCAAAGCAGCAATAAAAAATGACACAGGCAAGACTACGTTAATAGCCGCAATTGCTGTAGACCCAATCCACTGACCAACAAAAATAGTGTCTACCAAAATATTTAGCGACATTACCAAAATACCAATAGAAGCTGGCACTGCTTGTTTAATCAGTAGTTTGCTAATGGTTTCGGTTCCTAAATTTGAAGATTTACTAGTCTGCATTATACTTTAACAGGCGTTTCTGCCCACTTATTTATCCATTCTGCTAATAATTTAACCCAATTAGAATCCGTATTTAAACAAGGAATAGTTGTAAACTCCTTACCGCCTACTTCATGGAAAATTTCTTCTCCTTCCATAGCAATCTCTTCTAATGTTTCTAAACAATCACTTACAAAAGCAGGAGTAACAATAGCCATCTTTTTTATGCCCTTTTTACCTAAACGCTCAATAGTACGATCGGTATAAGGTTGTAACCATGGATCAAAACCTAACCTAGATTGGAATGAAGTTGAGAACGTGTTTTCTTCCAAGCCTAAATATTCTCCTACCAAACGCGTTACCTCTTTACATTGATGTCTGTAACAAAACTCATGCGCTTTACTTGCTGTTTCACAACAACTACCATCTATCTTACAATGTCCGTTAGTAATGTCGCTTTTTCTAATATGACGTTCTGGAACACCGTGGTAAGAAAACAATAAATGTTCGTAATCCTTGTCTTGTAAATGCCCTTTTACAGACTCTGCTAACACTTTTATGTAATCTGGTTTATTATAAAACGCAGGTAAACTATCTATTTTTAAATTAGGAAAATCTGCTTGTCTAACCTCTTCTGCTAACACCAAAATAGTTTCGGTAGTTGCCATTGCAAATTGTGGATATAACGGAATTAAAAACACCTCATCCACACCTTTATCAACTAATTCTTGCAAGCCTTTTTTAATAGTCATACTACCGTAACGCATAGCCAAAGCTATTGGTAATTCTGTATGATTTTGAACTTGATCCTGTAACTGCTCTGACAACACAATTAATGGAGAACCTTCTTCCCACCAAATTTTCTTGTAAGCTTTTGCACTTTGCTTAGGCCTTGTATTAAGGATTATCCCTTTAACTAATAATGTTCTGGCCCAAAGCGGAACGTCAATAACACGCTCGTCCATTAAAAATTCACCTAAATATTTTTTCACATCTTTAGGTTCTGGACTTTCTGGAGAACCAAGATTTACAAGCAATACGCCTTTTTTCATGTCTATTTCTTTTTCAAAAACAAAAATACAACACTAAATTTTATTATGATTAAAAATTAATCTGTTCATCATATTTAAATCCTATTAATATATAGGCAAAGCCTTTTAAATAAAAATTAGTTTAATATATTTACAGATAGACACCCTAAAACTATATGAAACAAATTATCCTTGCACTATTCTGTGTATTTTCAATCACTACGTTTTCTCAAAACCAAAACCAAAGTCTTCTTTGGGAAATTTCTGGAAAAAACCTCGACAAACCCTCTTATATCTATGGCACCATGCACGTCAGTGCAAAAGTTGCCTTTAGATTAGACGATGTGTTTTTTGACGCCTTAGAAAAAAGCGAAAGTGTTGCATTAGAATCTGACCCCTCTACTTGGTTAGCTTTTAATTACGAAACAACAACACTAACACCACAAAACTACAGTCAGAGTTATGATAAAAACTTCTACTCTAGCCTTTTTGGATTAGAACATCCTGAAGAAACCGCTATTAGAGGAAGTATTAGATCTGATAACAGAATGATTAATGGGTATTTATACAGAAAAGATGGCTATGCTGATAACTTTGAAGAAGAAACTTACTTAGACATGTTTATTTACCAAGCCGGTAAAAAGAAGAAAAAAAACATATATAGCTTAGAAGATATTGAGGAATCTCGCTACCTAGTATCCAAAGCACAACGTAATGCTAGAAAAAGCAAAATAGACCCATGGTTAACTAAGTTATACGAAAAAGAAAACCCTTATTTAGTTCAAGAAAACACATATAGAGATCGTAATTTATCGCTTTTAGACTCTATTGGAGCTGCCTCTAACACAGAGTATTTTAGAGAAAATATGTTATATAAACGTAATGCCAATATGGTACACGTTTTAGACTCTTTAATGCAATCTCAAACAGTATTTGCTGGTGTTGGCGCGGCGCATTTGCCCGGTAAAAAAGGAATGCTAAAAATGCTAGAAGACGAAGGTTACACAGTAAAACCATTGGTTTCTAAACAATCTAGCGTTGCTCAGACTAAAAAAGAACAAATTGAAGATTACATTGCTCCGACTGCTATAAAAACAGCCAGTACCCCAGATGGGTTTTTGACTATAAAAGCGTTTACAGATTTATATGAATTTTATTATAGTGGGCAAAAATATTATATCTCTCCAGACATGACTAATGGTGCCTATTTAACTATTAGCCGATTTAATACTTATGATTATTTACCAAACGAAAAAGAAATATCGCTAGACAGATTAGATAATTTTTTGTTTGAAGATATCCCTGGTGATATTATAAAAAAGGACGTTTTAACAAGCCCTTATCCTGGTATTAGTATATTAAACAAAACCAAAAAAGGAGACTACCAAAAATACCATATTTACAAAACCCCTTTAGAGGTAATTGTTATCAAATTTGCCGGTCAAAAGGATTATGTTTTAAAAAATGAAGCGCCTATATTTCATTCTATTACATTTAAAACACCCCAATCTGGGTTTGACACGTTTACATCTACTTACAACAAGTACCAAGTTAACTTTCCTAAATACTACACTACAGATAACATCCAAAATGCGGGTCAAAAACTAATCCAAGGAACCATTGGTAGTGACTATTACTTTTTAAAAGAAGTTGCCTATAACGACGTGTATTATATTGAAGAAGACAAATTTGAAGCCAAGTTTATTGTCACTAATTTTTATAAAGATTTTGAAATCGAAGACTCCAATGGTCAATATAAAAACAACAAATACTACAGTTATGAAGGTGTTGCTAAAAAAGACTCGACGTCAACTGAAAATATTCATTTAAAAAGCATCGTAAAAGACGGTAGCTACTTTTTAATGGGTTATGTTGGACAAACAGAAAGCAAAGCAACAGACTTTTTTAATTCTTTTAAATTTAAAGACGTACAACAAGAAGGCTTTGAAAAAATTATAGACACGTCTTTACATTTTTCTGTAATCACAAACACAAAAGCATCGCCTCCTTATGACTATTATAGTTATAGCAAACCTAAAGATTACGAAGAAAAAACAAAACGCACCACATACTATTCTAAATCAAACGAACAGGTTTTTATTACCAGATTAAAATTTCATGACCTACAGATGTATAAAAATGTAGATAGTTTATGGAATGAGATTGACAGCGAAATAAAAAAACTAGAAGATATTGATGGATTTAAAAAGTACATCGTCACTGACAAAAAGAAATACAAAAAAGACGATCAGTTTTTTTATGAATACACTTTAAAAGACTCGCTTAGTGCAAAAGCAATTTTAGTAAAAAACATACTTAAAAAAGGCGCACTTTTCGAAATAAAAAGCCTGACGGACACACTTTCTAAACCATCAAAATTTGTCACTAGTTTTTACGATACTTTTCAGCCAATAGACACACTATTGGGAGAATCCGTGTTTAGCGATAAAACAGAACGCTTCTTTACTGCGTTGCGCGAAAATGACAGCATTGTATTTAAGGCGAAAACAAAAATTAAGTTTAACAAATCAAACGCAAGCACGATGATTGACTTAATTAAAAATTTCGAATTCCCAGAAAACAAAGAAGACTTTAAAACCTTTTTAATTTCGGAATTAACAGAACTAGAAGACCCAAGAACAGATGCCTTTTTAAATCAACTTTATGTCGAGTCTTATTCAAAGCCAGACATTCAGAACACCATTTTAAGGTCATTATTAAATAAGCCTACCAAAAAGTCTTATCAAACATTTTTAACACTACTAAACAAAGACTTACCGTTAAGCGGATCTATAAGCTCTATGTTTTACAACTACAAAGACTCGTTAGCGCTTAAAAAAACACTCTTCCCTGATTTGATGGAATACACTTCTATTGAAGAATACAAAGAGCCAATCTACGAGCTTTTGGCAAGACTAAAAGACAGTAGCGTTATCAAAACAAAGTCTTATAAAAAGTTTAAAAAACAACTTATTAAAGATGGTAAAATAGAAGTAAAACGTAGTTTAGGCTCTAAGTCAAAATACAATTACAGAACCTATAGCAGTGCTTTATATGCGTTTGTAAAACTTATATTTCCGTTTAGAAAAGAAGCCGAAGCTAAAAACTTTTTTGATAAGCTATTAGATAGTGACAATGTATCTGCGCTAAGTACCTATTACATCTTACTAGAAGAAGCCGGAGAGCCTATTCCTGAAAAACTTAAAGAAAAAACTATTGATGACTATAAAAATCAGGCAGCATTGATAGATAAAATGTATCGTAAAAAGCTATACAAGCCATATATAGCTCAGAAAGTTAGTCAAGAAATGTACGCTAAATCTACATTATTTGCCAACACAACAATAGAAAAGGAGCGTGATTCTATACACTTTTTAGGCAAAAAAGTTTTTAAAACAGATGATGATAAAGAAGGCGACATGTACTTCTACATGCTTGTAAAAAAAGAAGATAAAGACGAAACCAAACGTTTTTATTACGCTGGTTTTTTAAGGCAAGAAGAAACGGACCGATTACAAACAGAAGTCTATTATGACTCTGGGTATAGCGGAAATTATATTGACGAAAACGAGGAGGAAGACAAACTAATAAAAGATGTTTTAGATCTGGTTATTCATAAAAACCGAAAACGTCTAGACGACGGAGGATACTAACAAAAAAGGCGCTTAATAATTTAAGCGCCTTTTTTTATATTGACTGAACATACTTTTTAGGCGTGATGCCATATTTCTTTTTAAACGCTGCTATAAAATGACTAGAAGTACTGTAGCCCACTTTTAAACCCACCTCATTAACATTATCATTACCCGTTTCTAAAAGCTTTCTAGCAACCTCCATTTTATAATCTAATAAAAAACTAAACACAGAATCGCCATAAATTTGCTTAAAACCTTCTTTTAGTTTTTTAAGAGGTAAACTGATCTCTTCAGATAATTCCTGAAGCGTTGGTGGCTCCACCATTCTTGCTATAATAATATCTTTTGCTTTTTTAATTTTAGCAACATTAGTTTCGTCAACTAAAAAAGGACATTGCTCGATATCTGCATCCTCCCCCCTATTAAAATACAAGCTTAACAACTCGTATGCCTTGCCTTTAAAGTATAATGTTTTTATAGACGAGTTAAGATTAAAATTAACAATCTGATTTAATGCAATAGCCATGGATGGCGAAATTTTACCGTCCTTATAATACTTTTTATCCTTATTATCACTACTCAAAAAAGTAATATAATCTGCTTCCTGAGAAAACAAACCGTGAAATTTTTTAATAGAAATTAAAACCGAAACTAACCAACAGTCAGGCTTTACCTCTAGATGTATAGGCAAATCACGCTGTGGATTATATAGCAACAATGAGGTTTCTTCAGCTATATTTAAAACATAACTTCCATTGTTAAAAATAAAGTCACTGTCACCTTTTAAGCAAAAATGAAACTGAATAAAACTACTATCAATAAACCGCTCAACTGTTTGATTTTTAGCTGTTTCATTTTGATAAGTAAGGACAAAAACACCTTGATCCACTTGCGTTTCTGCAAACGAACCTTTAGCGACATTTTTTAAAGAAGAAGAAAGCGTCATAATTAAATCTTATTTAGATTGGTTCTAAACAACTAACTCTAAAACCATTGTATTCACTGCTAAAATATGATATTTATCATTGTTAGCTCATTTTTTAGCATAAAAAACCACAAACGTTATTAAAAGTTCTTTTAGCGTTACTTTTTATAAAATATACAACATAAATTTGCCTACAACAAAGTCCCAGTCAGGTAAATGGAGCACTATCACATGTCAACAGGTACATATTTTTATGCCTTAGGTTTAAGTTATAAAAAAGCAGATGCCGATATTAGAGGTCATTTTAGTTTAGATGAACCCTCTAAAAACGCGCTTTTAAATCAAGCTAAATCTAATGGTATTCAAAGCCTTATAGTAACATCAACTTGTAACCGTACAGAAATATACGGATTTGCAGAACACCCTTACCAACTAATCCAATTATTGTGTGACAACACAAAAGGAACAGTAGAAGAATTTCAAAAATACGCCTACATATATAAAGGTCAAGAAGCAATATCTCATTTATTTAGAGTTGGATCTGGTTTAGATAGTCAAATATTAGGTGACTTCGAAATTATAGGACAACTTAAAAAAAGCACAGTAGCTTCTAAAGCACACGGATTATTAAATCCATTTATTGAGCGTCTTGTTAACTCTGTAATACAAGCAAGTAAGCGTATTAAAACGGAAACTGAAATTTCTTCAGGTGCAACAAGCGTTTCTTTTGCTTCCGTGCAATACATTTTAAACACCATTGATAACGTTACAGATAAAAACATTTTATTATTTGGAACAGGTAAAATTGGACGTAATACTTGCGAGAATTTAGTGAAACACACTAAAAACGAGCAAATCACTCTAATAAACCGTACTAAAGGTAAGGCAGAAGCTGTTGCAGGAAAGTTTAATTTAGTAGTTAAAGATTACGCCAACCTTCAAGAAGAAATTAATGAAGCTGATATTTTAATTGTAGCTACGGGAGCTCAAAACCCTACGGTTGACAAACAATTAATCCAATCTAAAAAAGACTTATTAATTTTAGATTTATCAATTCCTAAAAACGTAGACGAAAACGTAACCGACTTACCTAACGTAAAACGCATACATTTAGATGATTTATCGCAAATTACCGATGAAACTTTAGAGCGTAGAAAAAAACAAGTCCCATTAGCAGAAAGCATTATTGAAGACATTAAAGCTGAATTTATTAGCTGGCTGGAAACTAGGAAATTTGCGCCTACAATTAAAGCTTTAAAACAAAAACTTCAAGGTTTTAAAAATGCAGAGCTAGATACACAACGTAAAAAAATGGCTAACTTTAATGAAGAACAAGCCGAAATTATCAGTAATAAAATTATTCAAAAAATAACCAATCATTTCGCGCATCACTTAAAAGATGATGCATTCTCAACTGACGAAAGTTTGGATCTAATAAAAAAAGTGTTTCAACTAGAAAACACCACAACTAAGCATGTCTAAAATAATTAGAATCGGAACTCGCGATAGCGCGTTAGCTTTATATCAAGCAAAAACAGTACAAAATCAATTAAAAGAATTAGGACATCAAACAGTTTTAGTTCCCTTAAAATCTACAGGAGACATTGTACTTGACAAACCGTTACACGAATTAGGTATTACAGGGATATTTACACGCACTTTAGATATTGCCATGTTAAATGGAGATATCGATATTGCGGTACACTCTTTTAAAGATGTACCAACACAACTACCAACAGGAATTGTACAAGCTGCTGTTGTCAAACGTGGTAATGTTAGAGACACCTTAGTTTTTAAAAACAACGAAGAATTTTTAGGATCAAGAGATGCCATTATTGCAACCGGAAGTTTACGTAGACGTGCACAATGGTTAAATCGTTTTCCAACACACACTATAGTTGATTTAAGAGGAAACGTAAATACTAGATTACAAAAATTAGAAGATAGCGACTGGAACGGTGCTATTTTTGCTGCTGCAGGTATTGGTCGTTTAGACATCAGACCAGAAGATGCTGTTAATTTAGATTGGATGATTCCTGCGCCTGCACAAGGGACAATTATGGTTGTAGCTTTAGAAGAAGATACCGAAACTATCGAAATCTTAGCTGAAATAAACCATAAAGAAACTGAAATTTGCACAAAAATAGAACGTGACTTTTTAAGAAAACTAGAAGGTGGTTGTACAGCCCCAATTGGAGCTTTAGCTTTTATAAAAGATGAAGAATTAACCTTTGAAGGAATCTTACTAAGTAAAGACGGTACTAAAAAAATAGAAGTTAAACGCGTAAAAGCTGTTGGAGAACACCATGATATTGCAGATTGGTGTGCTAATTACATTTTAGACCGTGGTGGTAACCGTTTAATGGATGAGCTTAAAGAGTCTCATGTAAAAACAAATATATACTCGACAAAATCATTAACAGAAGATCAACGTTTTCTTTTTAGCGATAAAGTAAAAGCTGAAAGTTCTGATTTTGTTAAGATTAGTTTAAACAGAATTCATCCAAGATTTCTTAAAAATGAAATTGAAAATGTAGTCATTACAAGTCAAAATGCTGTTGAAGCACTACTGACTAACTATTCTGCTGTAGAACTTCAATTTAAAAACATCTATTGTGTTGGTCGTCGTACTAAGAAAATGATTGAAAAACGCATTGGAGAAGTATTACACACAGAAAAAAATGCTAAGAAATTAGCAGAGTATTTAGTAGATTTTATTGAAGGTACAGAGGTTACTTATTTTTGCAGTGATGTAAGATTGGATGATTTACCAGAAATATTAACTAAAAGCGGTATTAAAGTAAATGAAGTTGAAGCCTATCAAACAAAATTAGATAGTATTGAGCTTCCTGAAACTGTGGAAGGCGTTATGTTTTACAGCCCATCAACGGTACAGAGTTATAAAAAAGAAAATGAAGGTACTGGCATTGCCTTTTGCATAGGTGAAACTACAGCAAAAGAAGCAAGCAAACATTTTGACGATGTACGCATTGCCAAAGTACCAACAGTAGAGAGTGTTATAGAATTAGTAAACGAACATTATACATAGCTATTAGCCTTTTGCTGTTAGCTTTTTGCCCCACTATTATGTATAATTAATCTAATAGTCATTAAAGCAAAACATATAATGAGAGATTTTAGAAAACTTGAAATTTGGAAAAATGGAATAAGCATTGTCAAACAAGTTTACCAATTATCTCATCAATTACCCGCTCAAGAAAAATTTGGTTTAATAAGCCAAATAAATAGAGCAGCTGTATCAATCCCTTCTAATATAGCAGAAGGCTGCAGCCGAAATAGTGAAGTTGAATTTAAGCGTTTTTTAGAAATAGCTATAGGTTCACTTTTTGAAATAGAAACACAACTGATTATCATAGTCGAATTAAAGTTAATAGATTTAAAGGAAACAGAAAACCTAATGACTTTAATTCACAAAGAAGGCAGAATGATTAATGGTTTAATTAATAAAATAAAAAAGAGCTAGAGCTAATAGAAAAAGGTGAGCAACCAAAAGCTAAAAGCTAAAAGCCAACAGCTAGCAATGATAAAAAACGATTTATTTTTAAGAGCATTAAAAGGAGAAACAGTAGACCGTCCACCAGTTTGGATGATGCGTCAAGCAGGTCGTTACCTTCCAGAATTTATGGAAATAAAGGCTAAATACGACTTTTTTACACGTTGTCAGACTCCTGAATTAGCAAGTGAAATTACAGTACAACCAATCCGTCGTTACGGTATGGATGCTGCCATTTTGTTTTGTGACATCCTAGTGATTCCGCAGGCAATGAATATAGAGGTACAAATGAAGCCTAATTTTGGGCCTTATTTACCAAATCCTATACGCACACAAAAAGACGTAGATAACGTTATTGTGCCTGACGTAAAGGAAAGCTTAAGCTACGTTTACGAAGCTATTAAAATGACTAAGGAAAAATTAAATGACGACATTCCGTTAATTGGATTTGCTGGTTCTCCTTGGACAATTTTATGTTATTGTGTACAAGGTCAAGGGTCTAAAAACTTTGACAAAGCAAAGGAGTTTTGTTTTACAAACCCAATAGCTGCGCATAACTTATTACAAAAAATTACAGATACTACTATTGCTTACTTAAAAGAAAAAGTTAAAGCAGGTGTTAATGCTGTTCAAGTCTTTGATTCTTGGGGAGGTATGTTATCTCCAGTAGATTATCAAGAATTTTCTTGGCAATACATCCAACAAATTATTGATGCTTTAAAAGACGAAACACCAGTAATTGCATTTGGTAAAGGCTGTTGGTTTGCACTTGGCGATATGGCAAAATCTGGCGCTTCTGCTTTAGGTATAGACTGGACCTGTTCTGCAAGAAATGCACGTTATTTAACCGGTGGAAATGTAACATTACAAGGTAATTTTGATCCTACCAGATTATTCTCTCCTCCTGCAGAAATAAAGAAAATGGTACACCAAATGATTAACGACTTTGGTAAAGACAAATATATTGTTAATTTAGGTCACGGTATTTTACCTAACATTCCATTAGAGAATGCAAAAGCATTTATTGATGCTGTAAAAGAATACAAAGCTTAAGACAAAACGAACTCGTTTTGTTTAACACAATATGATACAAAACATAATAAAAGGCATACATGGTTATTCTGGTGCTTTAGCTTTAATCTCAAAGCTAAAGCTCTGGAAATACTTTTTTATCCCTATCATTATTAGTATTGTAACAGGTTCCGTAATAGGATTTAGCGCTTACCGATTATCAGATAATATTGGGCGTTTTATTGCCAAAATATGGTTCTGGGAATGGGGAAAAGGCGCTTTTACATCCTTTTCAACAGTTATTGGTGTCATTATAATTCTAGCCTTAGGTTTAATACTGTACAAACACATCGTAATGGCGCTATCTGCTCCATTTATGAGTCCCGTTTCAGAAAAAATAGAAACACACCTAACAGGAATAACTAGGCATAATCACAGAAAAACATCTTTTCAGGAGCAACTATGGAGAGGTCTTAGAATAAACTTAAGAAACTTAGGACGTGAGCTATTAATCACGATACCATTATTATTATTAAAATTTATTCCTGTTGTTAACATATTTTCCACCATTTTACTGTTTTTAGTACAAGGTTACTATGCGGGATTTGGTAATATGGATTACACTTTAGAGCGCCATTACAACTATAAAGACAGTATTAACTTTGTAAGAAGAAACAGAGGTATTGCCATAGGTAACGGACTTGTATTTATTCTATTTTTATTAGTCCCTTTTATTGGTGTTATTTTGGTACTACCTTTAAGTGTGACTGCTGCTTCATTAAGCACCGTTAAGTTAATAAAAACCAATAGTCAAATTACAATCTAATGATTGCAAAATTTGACGGTATAGAAATCAATCCAATTCATAGTAATGACGTATGGAAACTCTGCGATTTTATGGTCTCTAACGAAGACCGATTTAAACGCTATTTTCCGGGCACTTTAAAAGCTAATTCAAACCCAACGTTGTCAAAACTATTTGTTGAACAGAAAACAAAGCTATTTGACAAAAAAGAGGAATTTGTATTCACTTTAAAACAAACAGAGACCCGTAAACTTATTGGTCTTATTTACATAAAAGCACTCGACTGGTCTTTGGATCAAGGCGAATTTGCCTATTGTATAGATTACAATTTTAAAGGCAACGGAATTGTGTCTAAAACAATACAATTATTATCCAACTACGCGTTTAACACATTGCAATTAAAAACACTTCAAATTATAACACATAAAGATAATTTACCAAGTGTAAACGTTGCATTGACTAATAATTTTAAATGGGTTAAAACCTTAAAAAACGAATTCACTCCAACCAATGAGAAACCGTTAGATATGGAGCTATACGAATTATACTATGAAAGATAAATTTTTCAAATACATACAGCAACTACAAGATCAAATTACAGCTGGTCTAGAAAAAATTGACGGAAAAGCCACTTTTCAAGAAGATATCTGGGAACGCCCAGAAGGTGGTGGTGGAAGAACACGAGTTATAGAAAATGGAAACGTTTTTGAAAAAGGTGGTGTTAACATTTCTGGTGTCCATGGTAAATTACCAGACAGTATGCAGAAATATTTTGGTGTTGAAGATGCCGATTTTTTCGCTTGTGGATTAAGTTTAGTTTTACACCCAACAAACCCAATGGTGCCAACAGTACATGCTAATTGGCGTTATTTTGAAATGTACGATAAAGAAGGAAATATTGTAGACCAATGGTTTGGTGGCGGACAAGATCTTACGCCTTACTACTTATTTGATGACGATGCGAAACACTTTCATCAAACTTGCAAAACGGCTTGCGATACCCACAATCCAGAATTTTATCAAAAATATAAAGCACGTTGCGACGAATATTTCTATAATGCACACCGTAATGAAGGTCGTGGTATTGGCGGTTTATTCTTCGATTACTGCAAAGCAACTGAAGACATGAGCATGCAAAATTGGTATGACTTTGTTACAGAAGTTGGCGATAGCTTTTTAGAAGCATATGTCCCTATTGTAGAAAAGAGGAAAGATTTAAATTACACCAAAACACAACGCGATTGGCAAGAAATACGTCGTGGTCGTTATGTCGAGTTTAACTTAGTACACGATAAAGGAACCCTTTTTGGACTAAAAACTAATGGTCGTATTGAAAGTATATTAATGAGTCTTCCGCCACATGTACAATGGGTTTATGATCATCAACCAGAAGCTGGTAGCGAAGAAGAGCGCTTAATAAACATTTTACAAAATCCTAAAGATTGGGTATAATTATGAAGTTATTCAAACGCGTATTTTTAATTATAAACTGGAAGACTTTTGTAATAACAGGATTAGCTGTTGCCTCGACTGCCTTCTGTATTCATTTTGAAATTAAAGCAGACTTCCCCTTAACACTTATTGGAACTGCAATTGTATTTCCTATTGTGTTTTCTATTGGAGGTGCTTATAAGCGTAGAGAGGTTGCTTTGGACGAATATGGCTCTATAAAAGCACATGGTCGTGCCTTATATTTTGCAGTATCGCATTGGCTAGAAAACCCACCAAAGGAGCTAAAAGCAGAAATCAAAACCAATCTAGAAAATCTATTAAACGCTCTAACGGATGTCTTTACAAATCCAATTAGCGACTTAGAACTTACCGAGAAAAAAGTATACGAAAACTTTAATACCATTTCACTTTTTATAAAAAGCCTAAGAAGTCACGGATTACCATCTGGAGAAGCCTCAAGATCCAATCAGTTTTTAAGTAAAATGATGATTTCTTTTGAGCGTATAAAACACATTTATCAATAGCGTACACCAAGAACATTACGCACCTATAGTGATATTTTTATTATTGCTTTACCAATAATTTATGGACCACATTTTGCGCATAGCGTGACAAGTTATAGTTACGGTTTACAATATGCTGTACCAATTATGTTTAGTGTTATACTTGTTGCTTTAGATAATATCCAATCGCATTTAGAAAACCCATTTGATCAACAAGGTGAAGATGATGTCCATATTAACGTCGAAAAATTTATTAGAAATTTAGACTAATTAGTTATAAATCAACTTTTAGATGACTTGCTACTGCGGAACTGATAAAACTTACAAGACATGCTGTGAAGTGTTTCATTTAAACGGTGGACAAACTGAAACAGCACAACAGTTGATGCGCTCTAGATACAGTGCTTTTGTCTTAGCAAATGGTGAATATTTAATGTCAACCCATCATAAATCTACTAGACCAACTTCAGAAAAAAAAGCAATTGTAACTTGGGCAAAATCTGTAGAATGGATTAAATTAGATGTGCAAGACACTACCAAAGGTTTAAAAAAAGACACGGAAGGGACGGTTACTTTTAGCGCCTATTTTTATGATAATGGCAGCATGGATGTCATCCATGAAAAGTCTGCTTTTGTAAAAGAAAACAACCATTGGTTTTACGTAGGCTACGCTAAAGACTAACAGCTTATTTCCAAATAGTCACTTCTTTAGTTGTTTTTCTAAACGCATTATATACGTGAAACAACCTTGCTTTTAAAAGTAATTGGCGCCCTTCAAAATACCTAGTATAAAACAACTTGTTTCTACCAATATGTTTTTTCCAATTATTCTGAAACACCAAAGCATGCTTCTTTTTGTCACCAAATAATTCTGGTACCGGGTAAAAATTTTCAATATTTAAACGTCGTCTAAACAAATTGGTTTTAATTATTAAATATCTTGGCGAATCAATAGGATCTAATAATTGGCTTAAAGCCGAAGAAAATAAAGTATTCTCATACGTGCTCGCTCCTATTAAATTACAAATAACATCCCTACTACCCGAACGCGCTGCTACAACAGTAAGCTGATCTTTACTAGTGGTTAAGTGACCTAAGTCCGACAACGAATCCAATATTACCGCTCCCATTTTTTGAATGGTTTTATACAAAGAACCATAACGCATGTACAACGTAATTGCCTTGTACAATTTACGTCCAAAAGAAATTAAGAAATACGCTAAAAACGAATATATAAAATACGCAAATCCCCGTTGAAGAATCAGATTAAAGGCTTTGATAATGTATTCAAAATAAAACAGTAAAATAGAAAAGAACAATTCTATAGTAAAAAAACGTACGATGTCAAAATAGTACACTTGCTTTTGTTTTTTGAAAGGCAATTCATTTAAATCAAAAACCTGTACTTGTTTACTTAATGCTGTTCCGTTACCAATAGAATCCTTCCATTTTTTAGTAATTGAAGCTCTATTAGTGGCGTTATTTAAAGTCTTTGTATTTAACTGGTCAATATCTACATCAGTAAAATGTTCCGGAATATCTAAACGGTCAATCCCATTAGAAATAAAAGGAATTGTATTAGTCGTAACGCCAACAAACGCCTCAAAACGTCGTCTTAAAGTTTCAATATCTTTCCCTCCATTTTGAGCTGTAATATCAACACAGGCTAAATGCCAAATATTCCCGGTTTTCTCAGGTCTTTTAGGATTTTTTCTGATAGCTCTACCGCGCATTTGATTAGAAGACACAAACGACCCAATAAATGACGCCAAAATCAAACTATTAATAGAAGGCGCGTCCCAACCTTCGCCTAATAAAGACTTTGTACCCACCAATACTTTTATCGTTCCGTTTTCAAAAAGCTGAGTAACACTACCTACAATGCTATGTTTAGCACTTGTGTTTCCTGATAGAACTACAAAGTTGGCATCAACATCTAAAGGTGAATAAGAAAAAACGTCCGCTGCTAGACTTTTAAAAGCATCAATAATTGAAGTGTGAATAATAACCAAACTACCAGTCAAAACAGCTAAATCCTTCTTGTTTTCAAATCGACATCTCAAATATTGAAAAATAGGAATAACTCCAATTTTATTTATATCCTGAAGTTGCTGCTCTGGAGTGGTTAAAAACTCTTTCCTTATATAATCGGTTAGAATAACACAACGTAAATTAGCTTGCAAACTCTTGCTTTCTGCAGCAACAATTTTGATAATACTTTTAAGTTTACTCGGGCTATTGGTCAATGATTTATATAACAAATCTTCACCTAAAAAATTGACTCTTTTTTTATCAAAGACATGGAGTTGCCTCAGTTTTTTCTCTAAACTAGACAAGTATGACTCCTTTTCTATTAACTGTTCCCTATCTTTCACTAATAGGTTTTGAAACAAAACCTGTAACCAATCTAAGTACAACTCCGGAAAATTAATAGTTTCATTTTTATTAAAGCCTAACGTTCTTAATTTAGAACTTTCAATAGGTGTTCCGCATGCGTTTAAAAAAATTAGTAGCGCCGAAAAATATTCAGTATTACTATAAATTTCATCTAAATATTTTTCGGTATTTCTATAAAAACGATGTTGTTTAACAAAAGTGACAAAGGTATTATCCGCAAGTAAGTCGTCTTTAAAATTGGCTATTTTCTGTCTATATTCATAAATTAAATTAACCTCTAAATCTTCGGGTTTTGAAAAATACACAAAATCTTGATGTGGACATAAATCAGTTTCTTTAACCAAATCGGGCACTGCAATTTCATCATCAATTTCACCACATAGATTAAAATACTTAGCCACTTCCGTCCGATCACTATCGTACGGAGGCGTTGCGGTTAAAGCAACTACAAAAAAAGGCCTGCTATTTTTTAGTTCGACTAAACACGTCCACCACGCATTTTTTAAATGGTGTGCTTCATCCAAAACAAGTGTTTCAATATTATGCTTTTTAAAAAAGTCTAGATAATGGGCTTTATCCTCAAAAGACTTATAAAATGCATGCAACGATTGGTAAGTAATAAAAGTAACATCGCTTGGCGCTTTTACATCAAACGAGTACGATTTAAAATCTTTGTTTTTAGTAAAAAAAGATTGCAAACGATCTTCCCATTGGTTTCTAATAGTAAGTGTAGGCGCTAAAACCAATGTTTTTTTACCTAGCCTACGCATAATCTCTATCCCTAAAATAGTTTTTCCAGAACCTGGAGGTGCTATAACATGAAAATGCTGGTCTGAAATGTGCGTATCAAAGTGTTTTAAGAGTTGTGCTTGATAACTTCTCCAAGGAAAAACAAATTGTAAACTAGACCACGTTTTGCTCAATATAAATAGGGATTATTATTAACTTTGTTTTTGATAAAAGTAAACAATATCAGGAATTTTATACAAAAATTATGTATCCAATTAAGAGAAATAGAAGATTAAGAACAAACGAGGCGATCAGAAGCTTAGTTAGAGAAACGATTATCTCTCCAAACGATTTTTTAGTACCACTTTTTGTGGTTGAAGGAAAAGGTATAAAAGAAGAAATAGCATCTATGCCAAATTATTACAGGTATAGTTTAGACTTATTACAAGCTGAAGTTAAAGAGCTTTGGAAATTAGGCTTAAAATCCGTGTTACTATTTGTAAAAGTACCTGATAATTTAAAAGATAATAAAGGGACTGAAGCTATAAATCCAGACGGATTAATGCAACGCGCCATTAAAACCGTTAAAAATGCTTGCCCAGAAATGTTAGTAATGACAGATGTGGCACTAGACCCTTACTCGGTTTACGGACACGATGGAATTATAGAAAACGGAAAAGTAGTTAACGATGATAGTGTAGATGTATTAACAGAAATGGGATTGTCTCACGCAGAAGCTGGTGCAGATTTTCTAGCACCAAGCGATATGATGGATGGTCGTATTTTATCTATACGTGAGGCTTTGGAAGACGATGGTTTTACAGATGTAGGGATTATGAGTTATTCTGCTAAATATGCCTCTGCTTTTTATGGTCCTTTTAGAGATGCTTTAGACTCTGCTCCCGTAGATGTTCAAGATATCCCAAAAGACAAAAAAACATACCAAATGGATTACGCTAACCGTTTTGAAGCACTACGCGAGACAGAAATGGATATTGACGAAGGTGCAGATATCGTTATGGTAAAACCAGGATTATGCTATTTAGATATTGTACGCGAAATTAAAAACGAAGTTGATGTACCAGTAGCCGTGTATCAAGTTTCTGGAGAATACGCTATGCTTAAGGCTGCTGCCGAAAAAGGTTGGCTAGACCACGACGCGGTTATGATGGAACAAATCACAGCTATTAAGCGCGCAGGAGCAGACATAATTGCAAGTTATTTTGCAAAGGATGTTGTTAAATTTATAAACGATCAATCCTAAATATCAACCTATAGAAACACGCTATTAAATGCTATTAAAATTTAGATACTTATTATTACTTTGTGCCTTTTGTTTAACCAACTCTATTTATGCACAATTAGAAGCTCATTTAATTTCTGGTGAAGGCTGGGCCAAAGGAGATTTTGTTGAAATTGGAATAAACACATCAGGTGTTTTTGGCGCAAACACATCGAACAAACCTTCTACATTTCACGAAAACAGAGAAGCAGATGGAAACAATCTGTTTGGATTTATAGCAAACCCACTTGCAGATGGATGGGTAGATTATGATGGTGATTTTTTTACACCTGGAGAACCAGAAGAAGGGTTTTGTTTGTCTGTAAACGGTGTAAACTATAATAATAACAACAACTATCTTTCTGAAATCCCGGGAGAAATTAAAGGGGTTAATATTATTTCGTCAGACTGTTTCGATGATAGTGCTCAAATCTTCTGGGAAGGAAATGTTGATGGTTTAAATATTAAAAGATATTATAGTGTAACTAAAGATGGTCTATTTATTCAGATGGCTACTACCATTAAAAATATTTCAAATGTAGTTAAACCTGATGTTTACTTTATGCATAATGTAGACCCAGATAACAACGTTACTTTAAGTGGTTTTTATGAAACTAACATGGAACTTATTTCTCAAGCCAGTTCTGCAACTGATAATATAAGTCTAGTAACAGCTTCTCAAGATCCGCTTATGACCACCGAAGATATGGATGGATCTAGCGTTAGTTTTTTTTGCAGAGATGAGTTAGCCAGAGTTAGCTTTGGCGGTTTTAATAACAGAAATGCATCAGACGTCTGGAACGGAACTGACTTATCAAATGTAGAAGGTGATATGACTATTTTTGAAGATATTGCAATTTCTATAGCATTTAACTTTGGTAACATTGCTCCTAATGAGACCAAAAAATTTACTTACTATTATATTCTTAAAGAAATTGATGAATCCTTCATTCCTTTAATTGTTAATATTTTCAAAGAAAACCCGTCAGTATGCAATGGTAATGATGGTAAGCTAATTTTTTCAGGGCTGACCCCAGGTGATTCTTATATTCTAAGTTACCAAGATGATGGAGTCCTAATTCCAAACCAAACATATGTGGCTAGCGAATTAGGAGATATTGAAATAATCAATTTGGACTCAGGTACTTATTCAGATGCAACATTAAGCTATTCTGGATGCAACACTACCATTAATACTGTTTTTGAGTTGACGGATCCAGAGCCACCTAATTACTATCTAACAAAAACAGATTTAACTAATTGTCAGTCCATAAATGGCCAAATTAACATCCATGATTTAACCCCTTATACCGGCTATTTGGTTTCCTACACTTTGGATAGCACTATTTTATTTGGACCTCAAGAACTGACTGCAGATTTTAACGGGATTATCAGATTATCAAATTTAGAAAGAGGGATTTACACTAATTTTGTTTTAGAACAATATGAATGTCCTACACCTAGTAATGAAGTAATAGAAATACTTGGGCCCGAGCAACCAATAGCGTACAATATTCCTAGCCAATTTTATTGCGATGAGGATTATGATTATATAACTACTATAAATTTAACTTTACTAAATCCCTTTATAATAGGCACAGATAATTATTCAGAATATCAGATAACGTATCACGCAACAGAAGAAGATGCCATTAGTGGTAATGATTTAAATATAACATCATTTACAACACCAGGATTAAACAATTTTACTTTGTTTGCTAAAAAAACGAATTTAAATAATTTTTGCTACTCTTATACTTCTTTTCAAATAACAATAAATCTTCCTCCAGACTTTGACGTTGAGGATACTTTTATCTGTTTAAATAGCGATAACAGCATAAACACAGATTATAATTTACCAACATTAACAACAAACTTATCTAGTCTAGATTATGGTTTTGAATGGTACCTAGAAGATGTCTTAATTCCCGGAGAAAATTTAAATCAATTAACAGTAGATAATTATGGTCTATACTCCGTTAAAGCTACAAATTTAACTACACAATGTGACTATACAGAACAAGCAACTGTATCTCCTTCAGGGCCTCCTCAAACACTTGAAATAGAAACTTTATCTAATCCTTTTTCAGAAAATCATAGCGTTGAAATCATAGCTTCAGGTAATGGTAGTTATGTATACAATATAGATAATGGTCCCAACCAATCATCTCCAATATTTTCGGGAATAACAGCAGGATATCACATCTTTAATATAATCGACATTAATGGTTGCGGAAAAGTAACTATTGAAAAATCATTGATTGATTACATGCCTTATTTTACACCTAATAATGATAGTCATAATGATAATTGGCAAATCATAAGTGTAGACGAGTTGATACAACCTGAAATTTATATCTTTAATAGGTATGGTAAACTTTTAAAAAAACTTAATCCAAATGGATTAGGATGGGACGGGACATTTAATGGTAAAATATTACCATCTTCTGATTATTGGTTTAAAGTAATCTATTTGGATGATGACAATATAAAAAGAGAATTTAAATCACATTTCACCTTAAAACGTTAAATTTTACGCTACAAATAAGATATTTTAAGGATTTTAGAGCAGACATAATTGCAAGTTATTTTGCAAAGGATGTTGTTAAATTATTATCGTAAATTCGCAACACATTAATTAAAAACCAATCCATGGGATTATTACTATTTTACGGAGTTATATCTATCTTTTTCTCCTTTTTATGCTCTATTTTAGAAGCCGTATTACTAAGTGTTACACCTACATTTATAAATCTTAAAAAGCAGGAAGGCAAAGCATTTGCAGCTAATTTGGAAGAATTAAAAAAAGATGTTGACAGACCTTTAATTGCTATTTTAACACTAAACACAATTGCCCACACTGTTGGTGCAATTTTAGTTGGTAAGGAAGCTGAAGGACTTTATGGAAGTAGTGATGGTTATGGTGTTTTTATAGTTTCGGCTGTAATGACCATTTTAATATTAGTAGCTTCTGAGATTATACCAAAAACAATTGGTGCAACCTACTGGAAAAGCTTAGCCGGTTTTACAACAACCGCACTTAATATCTTAATTTTTCCTTTAAAATGGACAGGTTTATTGTGGTTAATGCAATTAACAACCAAACTAATTGGTGGTAAAGGTCATGGTAGTGTTTTAAGTCGCGAAGGCTTTTTAGTTATGGCAGACATGGCGCACGAAGAAGGTGTTTTTGAAGGTAATGAAAGCCGAATAATTAAAAACTTACTAACCTTTAAAGAAGTTTTTGCTAAAAATGTAATGACGCCTCGTACGGTAATGTTATCTGAAAACGAAAGCACGACAGTCGAAGATTTTTTTAATAGAAACATGAACCTTCGTTTTTCAAGAATCCCTGTGTATTCTGAAACAGAAGATAATATCAAAGGATTAGTTTTAAAAGACGAAGTGTTTAAGGAAATGGCCTTAGGTAATGGCTCTAAAAAGTTAGTCGAATTAAAAAGAGACATTATAATTGTAGACCGAAATCTAGCAATCCCAACCTTATTTGAACAACTTGTCGAAACTAGAAACCATATGGCTTTAGTAGTAGATGAATACGGTTCTGTAAGCGGAATTGTAACCATGGAAGATGTTATTGAAACACTTTTAGGTATGGAAATTATGGACGAAAGTGATAACGTAAGTGACCTACAAAATTTAGCTAGAAAAAGCTGGGAAGCACGTGCTAAAAAGCTAGGTATTATTGACGAAAACAGTCCAGAATAACAATGGAAACATGCATCATCAAATCACCTTTAGGTTTTACAAAAATTACAGGTGATTTAGATGGTATTACATCAGTTATTGTTTTAAATTCTGAAGAACAAATATCCAAAAACATACCAAAAACACTCGCTGACTGTGTGCTTCAACTTAACCAATATTTTGAAGGCACACGAGAGCAATTCAGCTTAAAGCTAAACCCAAAAGGCACTGTGTTTCAAAATCGTGTTTGGGACGCTTTACAAACCATTCCGCATGGTAAAACAACATCCTACCTTAAACTATCTAAGCAATTAGGAGACGTCAAAGCAATACGCGCTGTAGCCAATGCTAATGGCAAAAATCCACTTTGGATAATTATACCTTGTCACCGTGTGATTGGCACTGATGGAAGCTTGACAGGCTATGCTGGAGGACTACACCGTAAACAATGGTTATTAGATCATGAAAGTCCATATAAACAACAATCCCTTTTTTAATGTATAAGGTTGCAACCACATTTTTAACTCGTTTTATAAAACCCGCAAACATCTATAAATATGGGTTTAACTGGTCGCCAATGTATAGACGTACTACTGCTAAACTGGTTGAAGTTAGTGATGATTTACATTACGTAAAAATCAGATTAAAACTAAATTGGAAAAACCGTAATTACGCTGGTTCAATGTTTGGCGGAAGCATGCTATCTGCAACGGACCCTATTTACATGATACAACTAATTCAAATATTAGGTAACGA
Organism: Olleya sp. 1-3; assembly: GCF_002836085.1. Classification (NCBI taxonomy): domain Bacteria; kingdom Pseudomonadati; phylum Bacteroidota; class Flavobacteriia; order Flavobacteriales; family Flavobacteriaceae; genus Olleya; species Olleya sp. 1-3. The sequence continues at coordinate 177,638 of NZ_PJBW01000004.1, read as the reverse complement.
TTATGTGGTTTGGGACAAAGCAGTTACTGCAAAATATAAACGTCCCGGAAAAGGAACTATTTATGGCGAATTTGTTTTTACTCCTGAAGAAATAGAAGACATAAAACAACAAGTTAAAACCAAGCAACAATTTGATTTAGAGAAAACTATGCAATTAGTTAACGCTAAAGCGGAAATTATTGCCGAGTTCTCCAAAACAATATACGTGGCAGAAAAAGCTTACTACAAACAAAAACAAGCCTCAAGACAAGCCAAGTAATTAGCTGTAATTTATATTTTGATTATATTTAGTTTCTAAACTAAACAACTAAATGAAATTTATAAAAAAGCTTTTAAAAGTACTTGCCGTACTTTTTGGGATAGTAATCGCAACACTTTACATAACAGATACAGACTACCTAATTAAAGCTGTACGCACCATTTATATGCGTGGACATACCACTGCTTTTTTGGACGATTACAAAAAATTTGATAACCAAGTTATTCAAAACGGAACACCTCAACCTTGGCCAAATCATGAAAACTATAATACAACAACAGAAACTTCAATATTGCAAAAAGCCAATAAAGATTACGGAACAGTAGCTTACGTAATTATTAAAAATGATAGTATCTGGTTTGAAAACTATTATGATGGCTATAATAAAGATTCTAAATCCAACTCTTTTTCTATGGCTAAGAGTTATGTTTCCGGCCTAACGGGTAAGGCTATAATGGACGGTTACATAAAAAGTTTAGACCAACCGGTGTGCGATTTTCTACCTGCTTTTTGCGATGGTGATGCTGCAAAAATGACAGTTGGTGATTTATCAAGTATGGCATCCGGAACTAATTGGGACGAGGCCTACTACTCACCTTTATCTATTACAACACGTGCTTACTTTGACGATGATTTACAAAAGGTAATGAATGGCTTAAAAGTGGTTACAGCGCCTGGTCAAGCTTTTAAATACGCTAGTGGAGACACACAAATGTTAGCTATGGTTATAGAAAAAGCAACGGGTAAAAAAATGTATAATTATTTAACTGAAAGCTTCTGGAAGCCTTTAGGTAGTGAAAACCCAACATTATGGCAATTAGATAGTGCAGAAGACGATTTAGTCAAAGCCTATTGTTGTATAGCTAGTAATGCTAAAGATTTTGCGCGATTTGGAAAACTATATAAAGATCATGGAAAATGGAATGGACAACAAATATTAGACTCGGCTTTTGTAGCAAAATCTTTAAAACCACGTTTTCCATCTAGTCCTGAATATGGTTACGGGTGGTGGTTAAAAAACCAAAACAACAAAGATTTTTATATGATGCGTGGACACCTTGGGCAATACGTTATTGTGCAACCTGACGACAATGTTATTATTGTACGTTTGGGGCATCAAAAATCAGCCGACGCAGGTATTGGCGTGTTTACAAATGATATTTCATTGTATATAGATGAAGCTTATAAAATGTTGGATATGTCTACAAAAAAATAAATAAGATGATTACCAAACTCAACCTAGAAAATATATTATTTCTGGATATAGAAACAGTTCCAGAAACACAACATTTCTCTGATTTAGACAAAACCAAACAAGACCTTTGGGATGCTAAATCACGTTATCAACGTAAGGAAGAGTTTACAGCAGAAGAATTTTATAACCGTGCTGGTATTTGGGCCGAATTTGGAAAAATTGTCTGCATATCTGTCGGATACTTTACTTTTCAAGGGGATACAAGATTATTTAGAACAACGTCTTTTTATGGAGAAGAACGCAAGCTATTAATAGATTTTAAAAATTTATTAATTTCTCACTTTAGCCAAGCCAAACATTTACTTTGTGCGCACAATGGTAAGGAATTTGATTTTCCATACATAGCTAGACGTATGATTATCCATACTATAGAATTACCTTATAAATTAAACCTTTTTGGTAAAAAACCATGGGAAATACCACATTTAGACACCATGGAACTATGGAAGTTTGGTGATTATAAAACCTACACGTCTTTAAAATTAATGACCAACGTTTTAGGTATCCCTTCTCCTAAAGATGATATTGATGGTAGTGAAGTTTATAAAACGTATTACGAAGACAACGATATTGATCGCATTATTATTTATTGCGAAAAAGACACCATTGCTGTAGCGCAAATATTTTTACGCTTACGAGGTGATTCAATTTTAAATGATAATGAAATTATACATGTGTAAAACATTTATAATCTTAAAAAAATAAAGCGTAACTTATCTTACAAATAGCTGAACCCTATTAACAGGTGTTGAGTTAGAAGGAAGACCACCTCCCCATGGGTTTACACTACCAATAGAATAAAACCAACTACCACTATTTACACTACCATCTAAATAAGTGCTTCCTCCAGAAAGTTCCAATCCTCCCCAACTATTATTAGTCATTTCTATATCTATTCCAACATATCCCGTTACTGGATTGGTTGCTAAAGCGCCACTTCTAGGATCAAAAGTCTGACTCCAATGATTAGTTAAACCCAACGTAGGATAATGCAATCTAAACTCGTAAGCAGCAGCATTTTTTATTTCATCTAATTTACTTAAAATAGAATATTTGCTTGTTGTCAAACTAGGTATAGCCACGTTAAACTCGCTAGCTTCCGTATCACTTGCCCAATAACCACCTGCTGTATTATGGTTAAACACTAAAGTCCAACCCCCACCGTCATTGGTCATATCACAATAACAATCGTAAGCCGGATTTGTACCAGCCCCATCAGGATCTATAGTATACACACCATCGGTAGTAAATCCAGCATTTAAGTACGCAAGACAACTGGTTAAAACCGTTGACACTGTTACATCTGCGCTGCAAGTGTCACCAGTATTTGCAAAAGTAATTGTAAAATTATCCATCTGTTCTGCAATAGGAGTACCTGTACCTGAAAGTGTTATAGTATTTAACCCAACAGAAGTAAACACTCCTGATCCTGAAAAACTATACCCATTAACAGTATTAGTACTAATTGTATAGGACTCAATAACATTAACAAGCACATCTATAGTTAGTGTATTACTTGCATTTAAAGGACTACCTGTTAAGAAAGCACCATTAAATGTAACCGAACTACAATCTAACGAATTGGCAGGAGATTCTCCTAAACACCCCGACCATGACGTTCCTTTATAAAACTGAAAACAATTGCTATCCAAATTATAAATAAACAAGCCTTCTGTAGGAGACACAATAGCATCTCTTTGTAAGCTTGTCATTCTAGGCGGTAAAAATCCTTGAGAGGAAGACTCGACATGTAAAATTGCCGATGGATCTGGACTAGTGGTATTTATTCCAACTTGAGGGAAACAATAATAAGTACAAATCAACGTCATTATTACTGAGTAAGTAAACTTTTGCATTTTAAGGGATAATATTTTATCCTATCAAATATAAGACTAAATAAATACTTTTATATAATTAAGAGAAAAGCCCTACAAAAAATAATGGGTGAATTATCGTTTTATTCTTTCAAAAAAAAAACATAAGTCACTAAAAATCAAACACTAAAAATAATATTAAATTATTTTTTTATCCACAAAAAAAAGACCTCAACTTTCGTTGAGGTCTTTTAACAATACAATTGGTTGATTAAAGGGATTAATTATTATTACTGCTTTAAAAATTTTCTAGTTTCGATAGTATCATTCACTTCAAACTGAATTAAATATAATCCCGCTTCTAGCTTTCCGACACTAATTCCGCTTGACGATGTAATACCTTTTACTACTTGTTGTCCTAGCATATTTACTACCGTAAAAGGTAAGTTATCTATGTTGGCCTTAACAAATAATGTTTCACCTTTTACAGGATTTGGATACACAGATAGAGAAACACCTAAGTGTTGTACAAAACCGCCATCTATAGCTCTTGCTGTACCACAAGCCCCTAAATTAGTCCATCCACTTGCTGTTCTTTCATACAACGTATCAAAATACGTTACCTGATCTCCTGTACTATAAGACTGTCCACTTACATATTCTGAAACTCCTGCACATTTATCTGCAGATGTTGTTCCGTTTGATAATGAGACAGCATCTATTGCCATATCTCCTTGCCAAGTTGTCCCCGTTGTACCATCAAATCTTAATTTAATAGTACTACCTGAATAAGATGACAAGTCTACTGTAGCATCTGACCAAGCATTTCCTTGGTTACCAGATAATGACCAAATAGCTGTCCAAGAGGCACCATTATTTGTACTTACCGCTAAACTCAAACTCCCCATTGCGGTTGCTCCGTACATGTGGTATTTAAAATTAAAGCTACCATTAGTCACCCCTGATAAATTATAACAAGGTGACTCTAAAATAGCACGCTTTGTAGAAAAGTTTGGCGCAGAAGACTCCATATATACATATTGTGATCCCTCACTAGCACTTGATGGTCCTGTATTACTTGAAGGTGTAGATCCACTTCTTCTTGTCCAATCAAAATCATCACTGCTACCTTGCGTCCAAGATCCAAAACCAGATTCAAATCCTTCAGAATAAGGAAAAGAAGTAATTGCACCAGAACATCCTGTTGTAGTCGCTGGACTTACAACAATACTTCTTGATACTTGATTAGCTTGGTTCCCTGCTGCATCACTTACATTATAGTTTCTTGTGTAAGTTCCTGCTGTATTTGTATTAACCGTCCCTGTAACAACTATACTAGACGTTAAATTTCCATCTATATTATCTGAAGCAGTTGCTCCAAGCTCACTATAAGCATCACCAACTGTTAAATTAATTGTTGCTGCACCCACCAATGTAATAACTGGCTTAACCGTATCTGCAACTCCAGCAACGATATTTACCGTATAGTCTTCTACTTCTCCATACGAAAAAGCCTCGCATGAAGTTGGCACACCATTATACTTCATAGCCACACGTAATCTAGTACTTCCAGTAACTGCACTTGTAGACACTGTAAATGTTCCGCTTGCAGGTGTTACTGAAGACGCTGCTTTAGAAAACACTTGTTCTCCTGAGTCTGTAAAGTCTCCATCATTATTATAATCTATCCATGCCGCATATCCTTCTGCATAAGTACTTCCTGTCCAAGTTGGCGTAATTGTAATTGTATTTGTAGCCCCTTTGGTAAGGTTAGTAGATACACTTGTAAAATCTGAATATAACTGAGCTCCAGAAGTATTGTTTATAGATCCAACTTGCACACGACTAATATATTCGTCATTGACACTGTTTCCTTGAGACGCACAATATTGTGGTCCTGTGCTACATGGTGTACAAGAAGAACCACCACAATCAACACCAGTTTCATCTCCATTTTGAACACCATCTGTACATGTAGGCGTTGTTACACTTCCACCACACTTATCAGACAATGCTAAAGCGCGTCTTACACCTCCTGCATCTAATACAGCACGCATACGTGATTTTTGTCCTTGCGTAAATAAGTTCATACAAGAGTCATTAGTATAATCCATATAATTCTGAACCATATCCGTAGAGCTACAAGACACTTGTCCAGTAGGACACCCGCCATTTGAAGTTTGATGTGTTGGCGTATCACTTACAAAATCATTACCACAGTTTGAGTCACCCCAAATGTGTCGTAAATTTAAATAATGCCCAACCTCATGTGTTGTTGTACGTCCTCCATCAAAAGGAGCAGACACATTACCAACACGTCCAAAATAATTATAAGCCATAACCACACCGTCAGTAGCAGTACTACCTCCAGGAAATTGTGCATAACCTAAAATAGTCCCTCCTTGGCTAAGCATTTGAGGCACAATCCACATATTTAAATACTCCGTAGTATCCCATGGATTTACACCACCTGTAGACGTCCTTTTCATATCGTCTGAAGTCCCCCAATCTTGTCGTGTCACTTGCTTTCTGGTTATACCCGTTGTTGTATTTCCGTTTGGATCCACAGTAGATAAGCAAAACTCAATTTGCGTATCTGCAGCCTGTGACCACGTATTATCTGCATCAGGATTTGTACGTCTAAAATCTTCATTTAACACATCTAATTGTGACTGTATTTGGGCCACACTAATATTTTCTGTGCTGTTTCTATAAAGGACATGAATAACCACTGGAATAGTAATTATACTGCCGTCTACTCTAGCATTTTGATTTTCTGCAATTTTTTGCTGAGTAAAAGCTTCTATTTGATCCATTCTTTGTGATAAATTTGGATCAAGCTGTTTTCTGTATTCTAAGTTTTCCATGGAAGAACAATTTCGTTTCTGCTGAGCAAAAACTGAAAATGTCAATAAAAAACTTAATAATGATAAAGTAATTGTTTTTTTCATACTAATAGTTTAATGGATTAGACTATATACTGTTAAATTATTGTGAAAATTATAATAATTTAAACAATAAAACATCGTATTAATAATTATTCGATTAAAAACAACCTAAAAAATACCATTCGACTTTATGTGTGGTTTAACCCACAATCAATTGAAAGAAATTAATTACTTTTACCCTATATGAGCGACATTTTACTAAATATAGAGCACCTCTCTATTGACTTTAAAAACGAAAAGTCATACAAAACCATCATTAAAAACATTTCTTATCAAGTATACAAAAATGAAATTGTTGGTATTGTTGGCGAGTCAGGATCTGGTAAATCCGTATCATCTTTAGCCATATTAGGCTTGCTGCCAAAACGTATTTCTAAAATCACATCAGGAAGCATCACGTTTAATAACCAAGATTTAACCCAATTAAACAGCAAGCAGTTCCAAACCATTCGAGGACAAAAAATAGCAATGATTTTTCAAGAACCTATGAGTTCTTTAAACCCATCGATGACCTGCGGAAAGCAAGTAGAAGAAATCCTATTTCAGCACACCACATTAACAAAAAAACAAGTTAAAGCAGAAACACTCTTTTTATTAGAAAAAGTAAAATTACCAAATCCAGAACGGGTTTATAAAGCCTATCCGCATGAAATTTCTGGAGGTCAAAAACAACGTGTCATGATTGCTATGGCAATTGCATGTAAACCACAATTACTTATCGCTGATGAGCCTACAACTGCTTTAGATGTAACAGTACAAAAAGAAATTATTAGTCTTCTAAAAGCGCTTCAAGCAGAAACCAAAATGAGTATTATTTTTATAACTCATGATCTAAGTTTAATTTCTGAAATCGCAAATCGCGTTTTAGTGATGTACAAAGGTGAAATTGTAGAACAAAATACAGTAGATACCATTTTTAAACATCCAGAACATAGCTACACAAAAGCACTTATAACGTCGCGACCATCATTACACGTGCGTCTAAAAACGTTACCAACTATTACAGACGTATTAAACAACACCGTTTCTAATACTATAATTACCAGTGACATGCGTAAAGTACAGCATGAAAAAATATACTCAAAACCACCATTACTTCAAGTTATTAATCTTGAAAAAGAATACCTCTCTAAATCTGGTTTTTTCGCTAAAGCGGAAACTTTTAAAGCAGTAAACAACGTTAGTTTTAATGTATATGAAGGCGAAACACTTGGCTTGGTTGGCGAGTCTGGCTGTGGCAAATCTACCTTAGGAAACGCCATATTATTACTAGACAAAGCAACAAAAGGTCAAATATTATATAAAGGACAAGATATAACCCACTTAACTAAAGCTGAAACTATAGCCATTAGAAAAGATATACAAATTATCTTTCAAGATCCTTACGCCTCCTTAAATCCAAGAATAACCATTGGAAATGCCATTATGGAACCCATGAAGGTCCATAAGTTATATGCTTCAGAAATAGAAAGACGAGATAAAACTTTAGAAATATTAAACCGTGTTGGTTTGGACGACACTGCTTTTAACAGATATCCACATGAGTTTTCTGGAGGACAAAGACAACGTATTGGAATAGCACGTACTATTGCATTACAACCTAAATTAATAGTCTGTGATGAGTCTGTGTCCGCATTAGACATATCAGTTCAAGCACAAGTATTAAATCTTTTAAACGAATTGAAAGACAACTTTGGATTTACTTATATATTTATCTCTCATGATTTGGCAGTAGTAAAATATATGAGTGACCAACTATTAGTAATGAGTAAAGGTCAAATTGAAGAATTAGATGATGCTGATATCATTTACAACACACCTAAAAAAGCATATACAAAAAAGCTAATTAATGCAATCCCTAAAGGCTTATAGCATAAATAGTTTTTTAGTTAAATAAAAAATGCTGCTAGTAAAATTAACAGCATTTTTTAATCCACTTTTAAAATTTTTAAAAAACATAAGTAGGTTAGGTTTTTGATAAATTTGAAACAAAAAAGTATTAAAAACAGATTTGGTCTTTTAGACTTTGGTTAGTTTTAATGGTTTGGTTTGGGATTGTAAACATACAATCTCTTTTTAAATTTATCAGTCAAAAAGCGTAATTATTCGATTAAATACACTTTATTTTAACATTTACCCTTTTTTAGCCTTCTTAATCGTTAATACGCCACGTGTTGGATAATAACTTCTACCATAGTTAGATCTTCTATCCTCACCTAATCTTGAGGCCACCTGATTGGTCATTTTTATAACAAAGACCTCCTCTGCATTTGGAAACGACAAGTCGCGTCCATCCATATCAACTTTTTCCCCTTTAGAAGAATGATCCTTTTTTCTGTGATGATAATCTTCCGTATCATACAACTCATTATAGCAATGTATTAGCTCATGTGATAATAAAGAGACCGGAGAATTATATCCTTTATTACGTGTAAACCATTTCTTTTTATGATTTTTTCTAAAAACTACACCATGTGTATCATAAAATAAAACGGTATTATGACTAGGACTATATGCGTTTTTTTGAGCCGGAATAATTGTTATATTATTTACTACATCTGCTACTAAAACATCAATAACGTCAACCCTCTGTACTTGTTCGTCTTCTTCAAACGTAATGGTAAGCGCGCTAGTCTTCACTAAAAAGTCTAATGCAATTGTTGTGTTTCTTAAAAAACGATCTTCAATTAAATCATGATTCCTCTCAGCAACATAATTATAATCTACATATTGATTGGCTAACGTTTTTATGCGCATAAATCTATTTTGTATTAAAATGTAATAACAATGTTACTACTATTACAAATTCATTTCAGGAATATCTCCCTCAATAATCAATGTTCCTTCTGTTGCGTTTTGAATATCCTCTACAGATACACCAGGCGCACGTTCTAACAACTTAAAACCCTTATCTGTTACTTCTAGCACTGCTAGGTTAGTGACTACTTTTTTTACGCAACCAACACCTGTTAAAGGTAAACTACATTTTTTAAGTAATTTTGATTCGCCTGCTCTATTAGTATGCATCATAGCCACAATAATATTTTCGGCACTAGCTACTAAATCCATTGCACCCCCCATACCTTTAACCATTTTACCAGGTATTTTCCAATTGGCAATATCTCCATTTTCGGCAACTTCCATTGCTCCTAAAATAGTTAAATCTACATGTTGCCCACGTATCATTGCAAAGCTAGTCGCGCTATCAAAAAAGCTAGCACCAGGTAACGTTGTTATGGTTTGTTTACCTGCATTTATAATATCAGCATCTTCTTCGCCTTCAAAAGGAAAAGGCCCCATACCTAATACTCCGTTTTCAGATTGAAACTCTACTTCTATATCGTTACGTACATAATTAGCCACTAAAGTTGGGATTCCAATCCCTAAGTTAACGTAGTAACCATCTTGCACTTCCTGTGCAATACGTTTTGCTATTCCTGTTTTGTCAAGCATGTTATTTTCTTTTTGTAATTTCTGCTTAAGCAGAAAATTATTAAAATTTATTCTTTAGTACGAACCGTTCTTTGCTCGATTCTTTTCTCATATTTCTCACCTTGAAAAATACGCTGTACAAATATCCCTGGAATATGAATTTGATTTGGATCTAATTCGCCAACAGGCACTAAATGCTCTACCTCAGCGACTGTAATTTTTGCTGCTCCAGCCATACACGGGTTAAAATTTCTTGCAGTTCCTTTAAAAATTAAATTACCTGCAGCATCTCCTTTCCAAGCTTTTACAAAAGCAAAATCGGCTTTAAACGCATGCTCTAATACATACATTTTACCATCAAATTCTCTAGTTTCTTTTCCTTCTGCCACTTCTGTCCCATAACCTGCTGGTGTAAAAATAGCAGGAAAACCTGCTTGAGCAGCACGACAACGTTCTGCCAAAGTCCCTTGCGGAATTAACTCCACATCCAATTCTCCAGACAACATCTGTCTTTCAAACTCATCATTTTCTCCAACGTAAGAAGATACCATTTTTTTTATTTGCTTCTTTTGAAGCAATAAACCTAAACCAAAATCGTCCACTCCTGCATTATTTGAAATACAAGTCACGCCTTTAACATTAAGCTTTACAAGCTCTGCAATAGCATTTTCAGGAATACCGCTTAGCCCAAAACCACCTAGCATAAACGTCATATTATCCTGTACACCTTCTAGCGCATCTGAAACTGAATTAACTGTTTTTAGAATCATTATTTTTCTAATTTTTTGTGGTTTAAATTTAAGAAATAAAAAAGCCATTCTGTTATGAATGGCTTTTATTTTTTTAAACTAAAAAGGTAATTAAAACTCTAGTTCGTCTGGAATATCGTCTTCTGGTGATACTCCTTCTTCACCATCTCCTTCATCTGGATTATAATTCTCACAATCAACTTCAATACTTAAATCTTTAGGTTTGATAAAATCTGCTTTAGACACTTCTAAAGTTTCATCTTCATAGCAGCTCTTCATGTACATCCCCCAAATAGGAAGCGCCATAGATGCCCCTTGACCATAGGCTATCCCTTTAAAATGAACCGCTCTATCTTCTGCACCAACCCAAACACCAGTCACTAAATTTGGTACCATACCCATAAACCAACCATCTGATTGATTTTGAGTGGTCCCTGTTTTACCAGCTATTGGATTATTAAGCTCATATGGATATCCCGTAATAATTTCTTTATACATTGGTAAATTTGCACGCCACTTACCTCTTAAACGACCTCCTGAACCAGACTCTACCACACCTTGCATTAGCTTAACAGTTACATACGCCGACTCTTCGCTTAATACATCTTTAGTCTCTGGAACAAATTGATATAAAACGGTGTCGTTTTTATCCACTATTGTGGTTATCATAACCGGCTTAGTATAAACTCCTTGATTAGCAAATGCCGAATATGCACCTACCATTTCGTAAACACTAATATCTGGCGTCCCTAAAGCAATAGATGGTACTAATGGAATATCTGAAGTAATTCCTAAATTTTTAGCTAATTCTGCTACTGGTTGTGGACCAACCTTATCCATTAATCTAGCCGTAATTGTGTTAACAGAGTTTGCTAAAGCCTTCTTTAACGTTACCTCTCCATCATAATCACCACCATCATTTGTTGGTGTCCACGGTTCTGGATTACCATATTTGTTAGCCTCAATAGTTATTGGCGCTAATGGTAATTTATCGCATGGCGACATGTGTAATTGGTTAATAGCAGTTGCATAAACAAAAGGCTTAAATGTAGACCCCACTTGACGCTTCCCTTGTTTTACGTGATCATATTGGAAGTGTCTATAATTCATACCCCCAACCCATGCTTTAACATGTCCTGTTTGCGGATCCATACTCATCATTCCTGGATGTAAAAAAGACTTGTAATAACGCATAGAATCTATAGGCTTCATGATTGTATCAACCTCACTAGGCCTTCCATCTTTTTCCCATTTAAAAACCGTCATTTTCGTTGGTTCGTAAAAAGAAGCCTCAATCTCTTTAACGCTTTTACCCGCTTTTTTCAAGAGTCTCCAACGCTCTCCACGACGCATAGCTGTTTTTAAAAGCTTATCAATCTCGTCATTATCTAAATCTAAAAATGGCGTAGTCTTATTACGTTCTGGTGTGTTTTGCACAAAAAATTCTGCTTGCAATCTTGGCATATGCCTAGCAACCGCTAACTCTGCATATTTTTGCATACGCGAGTCTATAGTTGTGTAGATTTTTAAACCATCGCTATTTATATCATACTTACTTCCATCTGGCTTTCTGTTTTTTGGATCGTTCATCCAATCTTTCATAAAAGCTCTTAGATATTCTCTAAAATAAGTTGCAGTTCCTGTACGGTGTGTTTGCGGCGAAAACCTTAAATCTAATTCTGTTTTTTGTAACGAATCTTTTACTTCTTTAGAAATAAAACCATAATTTTCCATCTGGTACAATACCACATTTCGTCTATTTTTTACACCTACTGGATTTCTTGAAGGAATTGGATTGTAAAACGAAGAGTTTTTAAACATCCCAACTAACATTGCCGACTCTTTAATACTTAAATCTTTTGGCTCTTTGTTGAAATAAATATTTGAAGCAGAACGAATTCCGTCACCGTTATTACCAAAATCATAAATATTAAAATACTGTGCTATAATTTCTTCTTTAGTGTATTGACGTTCCAAACGAATTGCAATAACCCACTCTTTAGCTTTTTGAATAATACGCGTAAAAATATTAGTTGACCCTTCACCATGTAGCAATTGCTTTGCTAACTGCTGAGAAATTGTACTTGCACCACCACTTCCTGGCTTTAAAATTGCACGAAGCGTACCACGTCCATCAATACCAGAATGCTCATAATACCTTGCATCTTCAGTAGCTATTAAAGCTTCAACCAAATGGCTAGGCAGCTCATTAAAAGGCACAGGCGTCCTATTATCATTAAAATAAAACTTAGCCAATGTTTTTCCGTCAGACGAAATAATTTCTGTAGCTAAATTTGTTTTAGGGTTTTCCAATTGTGTGTGATCTGGTAATTTACCTAAAGCACCCCAAGATGCTAATAAAAAGAACAACACTATTGACAGTATACCTCCTAAAAATAATATCCAAAACCATCTGATATATTTTTCGAAACCTACTACTTCTGCTTTTTTTGCTTTTGCCATACTAACTTTTAATATCTCTTTTAAATATACACTTTGACTAAATTATGTCTGTGTGTGACACTATTTTACTCTGTTTTTTCTATTCTAAACCCAACATCTGTAATACCTTCTAGACTAACAACACCATTAACCTCTCCACTACCTCTCATAGCCTGTTGGATGCTTACAGTATACGTCCCGTCTTCGTTAAAAACAACCCCATCTTTATACCACAACTTGTTTTCTTTAACAGCAGACAAACCTTGACCTAGCCATTCGCCATTTTTCTCTGTCATTTTATATTCTAATGTATCCGTTACTGTTTTACCGTGAGGAAAATCCATTTGAACAATTAAATATAAATTATTGTATTTGTAAGCGTTGGTGTTTCTAACGTTTACAAACAAATTATACGGTTTAATAGAGTCTGGTGCGTTTATTTTAAACTGTACTACATCTTCTTTATTCCAAGAAGTAGAGACGCTTTTATACTCGTCAAAGACTGCTTTAGAATCGCAAGAAGACAATACAATCAAAAATAAAACAACTACAATTCTACTTACTCTCATTAGGTTTATTGTTATTGTTTTCTGGTTTCCTTTTGTTTGGTTTACGTTTTGGCCTAGGCTTAGGCTTTGCACTATTGGCTTGATTTTTAGCTTTTGGCGTATTGCTTTTATTAGCAGTATTCCCTTTACTAGCATTCGTGTTGTTATTTTTAGCCTCAACCTTGTTCTGAACCGGCTTTTTATTTCGGCTTCTATTGTTTTTACGTTTTTTATTGCCTTTTGGACTATCAAAACGTGTTAAACTATCTTGACCAACTACATTTTCAAACTCTGTTTTCTCGTCTTCTACCAAGTCAACCGCGTATTCTTCAAGGCTTGCAACTTTTTCTCTTTTTTTATTAATTGCAATAATTTCGCTAGCTTGATCTGTAGTAATTAGGTGCCAATTCATCCATTCTCCTTCATAAGCATACCACATATGCCCTTTAAAAATGTCTGTTTTTTGACAAACTGCAGTTCCTTTTTCTGTATATAATTTGGTGTCTGCTTTTGGGAATGCTTTTAAGGCATCTAAATACGAATCCAACTCGTAATTTAAACAGCATTTTAGTTTACCGCATTGCCCTGCTAATTTTTGAGGATTAAGTGATAATTGTTGGTAACGTGCGGCACTTGTACTTACAGATCTAAAATCTGTTAACCAAGTAGAACAACATAGTTCGCGACCACAAGAACCAATACCACCAAGTCTAGACGCTTCCTGGCGGAAACCGACTTGTTTCATTTCTATACGTATTCTAAACTCTCTTGCGTATATTTTAATAAGCTCTCTAAAATCCACGCGCTCTTCAGCTGTGTAATAAAAGGTTGCTTTACTACTATCACCTTGAAACTCTATATCAGAGATTTTCATCTGAAGTTTTAAATCGATAGCAAATTGACGTGCTTTAACCTTCATAGGCTCTTCCTTGTCACGTGCTTCGCTCCAGATATCTATATCTTTTTGAGAGGCTTTACGATAGATTTTTAAAATATCGTTTTTAGTATCTATTCGTTTACGTTTTATTTGAACACGCACTAATTCGCCCGTAAGGGTAACCATACCAATATCATGTCCTGATTGCGCCTGAGTGGCAACAATATCTCCGATACTTAAGGTTAAATTTTCTGCGTTATGATAATAATGTTTACGTCCGTTTTTAAAACGAACCTCCACCCAATCAAATGGTTTTTCGCCATTTGGAACAGACATATTTGCTAACCAATCAAAAACGGTTAATTTATTGCAACTATCTGTACCACATGTTCCGTTATTTTTACAACCTTTTGGTTGTCCGTCTTTTCCTGTAGCGCAACTTTGACAAGCCATACTATTTATGTGTATATATTGAATCTTAAGGTGTTACCCTAAAGATGAAGATTAATAATTAGTTGTTTCTGCGTAAGCAAACCTCAACTCTTGCTAATTTGTAAAGATAAGATTATTTGTCTGACTTTAAAACATAAAAAAAACGATAGTAATTATCGTGTTTTTAAAAGTTTTATACTTTTCTAAAAAAACAATTAATTACATCTATTTTGTTATAAAGACTTAATTTTTAAGTCAATTGCGGTTTTAACCACAGTGACAACTTGGCAAAAGACCTCTTTTTCGATAAACTGCAGGATTTATTAAAAAATAGTTTTGTCAAGTCGTTTTTTTTTTTTGAATTTTAAACCCTATTACAATAATTTAATTCGTAACTAAAATTTATTTAATTCAAAATGAAAAAATCAAAACAAATTTTTAAACTATTTTTATCAACATTCGCCATTTTATTATTAAAGGGAATAAGCCTATAGCTGAAACCGAAACCGTAAACAGATTTGATAATAATGGATTAAATGATAAATCTGACGCCTTCCGACATGCTTTTTTTAATGCTTTAAATGCTGCTGAAATAGGAAAAAGATTAGCTAAGCGCTTTGCTAATGCTCACGAAACAGAAACTCCTGAAATTTTAATAATAGAAAAAGAGATGGATTTATTTAATAATGAAGTAGGTTTAAATATCGGTGATGAAGCTGGATTTTTTGCTTCAAATGAAGAATTGTCAAATCTAGTCTACCAAACTCATTTAGAAGGAAATATACTATATTTAAATCCTTTAGACTTTTCTCTTTCTCCAAGATATGATATTAACAATGATGGTGTGCAAGATTGCCTAAATTGCCTGAACGGTATCATATCTTTAACGCAACTTATTGCAACCGATTTACCTTAAATTATGAATCATAAAATTTTAACAATAGTACTAATAATATTATGTTTTTTTTCTTGTAATATAAAACAAGACAAAAAACATAATATTATTAAAACAATTAAGTTTGAAAATATTAGTCAAGAAAAATGTTTTTTCTTTCATAAAAAGAATAATGACACTTTATTTTTTGAAAGAAAAATTTCAATTATTGAAAATAATATTTCAGATACAATTTTAATAGGTCATTCTATTTTATTACCTAAGCAAATTGGTCTGATTAGTTATACTAAATTTAAAGATAGAAATGATATGGCTCTTGATTTGAGATATGAGAACCCTAAATCTGATAGATTATGTATTAAGCCTTATGGTAAAAATAAAAGTGTTAATGGAAAATTAAAAATTGAATTTAGTTTTTAGTTCCGGATATTATATTGCAGGAATTTCTTTCTGGAATAACCCACTAACTTTAGAATCAAATGATGGACATCATGGTTTGAGTGATATCACCAATATCACCTACAAACTTTTAATGCCTATACACTAATGAAAAAACTATTATTTATTGGAATTTTATTATTCATTTAGTGTAAATACGGAGTAGATTTTAATTTATCAAATAACACGAAATCAAAAATGGGTTTAATAATCTAATTATAAAAAACATTAAAAGAGACAATAAAGGACTCTTTAATGATAGATGAATATATTAAAGTTGCTAAAACAGTTTATTCAAATAATGTTATGGAGTTTAGCCCCGGTGGAATTTACACTCAAAAAACAGAGTCCAAAATTACGCAGTATGGGAAATATAAAACCAACCTCTTAGATAAAAAAATTAATATTACTCTTAAAGATGATATTAATTTTGAAATGGAATATAAATTTGAGAACGCTCTTTTATATTTATGATAGACAAACTAAATTTATACTTAAAAAATTATAATAAAAAAAACGCCAGCTTTTTAGTTGGCGTTTTTTTATTCTATTCTTTTTTAAAAGTCTCAAATATATTACGTAAATCCTTTTTATACGGTAAATGATCTGCACGTCCTTTTTTAAAGATATCATTACTATTACCTTGCCCTTTTCTTAATTCTTTCTGCTCTTCAAAAGGCAATGCGTGTATTTCTTTACAGGTTGTAGAACAACAATTATCCATTTCTGCTTTACAATTATCACATTGGATAAATAATAAATGACAGGCATCATTGGCACAGTTAACATGTGCATCGCATGACGTACCGCATTGGTGGCATTTAGCAATAACATCGTCACTGATTTTTTCTGAGCGACGCTCGTCAAAAACAAAGTTTTTACCGATAAATTTATTGTCAATACCTTCTTCATTTACCTGTCTAGTGTATTCAATAATACCACCTTCTAACTGATACACGTTTTTAAAACCTTTGTGTTTGTAATAGGCACTTGCTTTTTCGCAACGTATACCGCCTGTACAATACATTAGCAGGTTTTTTTCCTCTTTATGTTCTCTTAAATCCGCTTCAATAATATCTAAAGATTCTCTAAACGTGTCTACATCTGGTGTTACTGCACCATCAAAATGTCCAATTTCGCTTTCGTAATGATTACGCATATCCACACACACCGTGTTTGGATTAGCTAACATCTCATTAAAGTCTTTTGCTGATAAATGTACCCCTTTGTTGGTAACATCAAACGTGTCATCATTTAAACCGTCCGCTACTATTTTATCACGAACTTTGACTTTAAGCTTTAAAAAAGACATGTTGTCTTGCTCTACAGCAATGTTAAGTCTAACATCTTTTAAAAAATCAATACTATCTAAATGGATTTTAAAAGCGTCAAAACTATCTGCCGGTAAAGACAATTGGGCATTAATCCCTTCCGTTGCGATATATATACGTCCTAAAACGTCTAGACTATCCCATTTGATAAATAGTTGATCTCTTAATTCTTGTGGATTGCTAATGCGAGCATACTGATAAAAAGACAACGTCAAACGGTCTTTCCCAGCTTTTTCAATAAGTTCTGCTCTTTCAATAGCGCTTAATTTGTTGTACAGTTGCATGCTATACTTAGTTTTAAGTGTTAATAAAAAGTTTTTGCAAAGGTATTGTTTTTGTTGAAATAAGCAAGTTGTTAACCACTTATAGCCATTTAAAACACGACATCAAATATCTTATTTTAATAAAAAAGGGCCAAAAAAAAGTCCTTTACGCTTTGCAAAGGACTTTTAATAGACTAACTCGTTATTACTATTTAATTTAATGTATTAAACAATATCCCGAGCTAACCTCCATCGGCTTTACAGCTGCTGTTAATAAAAATAGCAACTGAAACGCCTAATGTTTTTGTGTGTACTAACTTTTTTAAATATTTCATACCCTTAAAATTTAAAGGATTAACATTTTTAAAAGCGGATTAAATTTTCTTTTTCATAGCATATCTTTTCCACTTCAATAAGTAGATGCAAAAACTTTAAAAAGGTTGCGTGAGAAAATTAAAATTCTTTAAAAAAGTAGTATTTTAGCATAGAAAAATTTTTTTAATAAAACTTGACGTATGAGTAAAGAGAAAGAAGCAAAGCTAAAAGCATTACAATTAACCTTAGACAAATTAGACAAAGCCTACGGAAAAGGTACGGTAATGAAAATGAGTGATGCTGCTGTTGTTGATGTAGAGGCTATCCCATCGGGATCTTTAGGTTTAGATATTGCATTAGGAGTTGGTGGTTACCCAAGAGGTAGAGTTATAGAAATATATGGTCCAGAATCTTCTGGAAAAACAACATTAACGCTTCATGCCATTGCAGAAGCACAAAAAGCTGGAGGTATTGCTGCATTTATTGATGCAGAACATGCTTTTGATAGATTTTATGCTGAAAAATTAGGTGTTGATATTGATAATCTTATTATTTCTCAGCCTGATAACGGAGAGCAAGCTTTAGAAATTGCTGACAATTTAATTAGATCGGGTGCAATTGATATTGTTGTAGTCGATTCTGTTGCTGCATTAACTCCAAAAGCAGAGATTGAAGGCGAAATGGGTGACTCTAAAATGGGATTACACGCACGTTTAATGTCTCAAGCCTTAAGAAAGTTAACTGCCTCTATTAGCAAAACTAATTGTACAGTAATATTTATTAACCAATTACGTGAAAAAATTGGTGTAATGTTTGGTAATCCAGAAACAACAACGGGTGGTAACGCTTTAAAGTTTTATGCTTCTGTAAGATTAGATATTAGAAGATCTACACAAATCAAGGATAGTAACGGAGCTGTATTAGGTAATAAAACTAGAGTAAAAGTTGTAAAAAACAAAGTTGCTCCACCTTTTAGAATGGCAGAATTTGACATCATGTATGGAGAAGGTGTTAGTAAAGTAGGTGAAATATTAGATGTTGCTGTAGAAAAAGAAATCATTAAAAAAAGTGGTTCATGGTTTAGTTACGGAGAGACCAAATTAGGTCAAGGACGTGATGCTGTTAAACTAATTATAAAAGACAATCCAGAACTGTTTGACGAGCTGGAAGAAAAAATTAAAATAGCTATTAAAGAAAGTATCTAAAATTAAAAATCCCGATTATATCGGGATTTTTTTTGGTTTAAGACGCAACCTTTTAATAATTTAAGCATCTATTTAATAACAAATATTTAGTTTACAAAAAATGAAAAAGCTTTTAACCGCTTTGACAATGTTAATTGTCTTGTCCTGTAGCTTAGATGACCAAGAGCAAAATATGCACCTAGAGACCCTACCAATAGATAGTGCCTCCATGCCTGAATACTTCCAAGAAGGACAAACTTATCAAATAGACTTAAATTACACAAAACCAACAACGTGTCACTCCTTTTACGACTTATATTATGTCAAGGATGGCAATACTAGAACTGTTGCAGTTATTAACTCTGTGCTTGATAATACCAGCTGCGAAACGGTTGATTTAGAAATGGAAAAGTCGTTTAATTTTGTAGTTAACAATTCCGAAACCTATGTTTTTAAATTTTGGCAAGGAGAAGATGATGAAGGAAATGATATTTATTTAACCATGGAAATACCTGTACAATAATAAAATACTAATTAATACGATATCCAAAATTGGGTTTAGACCAACTCATACACAACTGCAAGTCCAATGATACTAAAGCACAAAGCGATTTATATAAGCTTTTTTCAAGCAAATTATTTTCGGTTAGCTTAAAGTATTCAAGCTCCTATGCCGAAGCTGAAGACAATTTGCAGGATGCATTTATTACTATTTTCAAAAAAATAAAACAATATAAAAATAAAGGTAGTTTTGAAGGTTGGCTGAAGCGAATTACTATAAACACCGCTTTACAACGTTATAGAAGTCAAAAGGTTTTTGAAATAATTAACGAAGAAGCTATAGTAGACGAAGAAATAGATATAGATGATGATGCTGTTAGTATTGATTATCTGTTGCAATACATACAAGAATTACCAGATAGATACCGGCTAGTATTTAACCTTTATGTTTTAGATGGTTATTCACATAAAGAAATCGCAGAACTACTATCCATAACCACCGGAACCACAAAATCTAACTTGGCAAGAGCTAGACAATTATTAAAAGAGAAAATATTAGCACACAAAATGGGATTAAACTCTCAATCACTATAAATGAGTAACAAAAAGAACATAGATAGACTATTTCAGGAAAAGTTTAAAGACTTTGATGTTAAACCAGACCCAAAAGTTTGGCAAAAAATTCAATCTGAATTAAACGAAGAACAGGAAGACAAACCAGTGTTTATCCTTCCATTTTGGTTAAAATTATCGGGTATTGCTGCCAGCGCATTATTACTAATGTTTATTGGAAAAAGCATTTTTAATACAGACCAAAATACAATTACACCAACTGTAGTAAATACTGAAAAATTAAACAAAACAAAGAGTAAAGAAGAAATAGATCAAACGCTAAATACTACTCTTGACGACAAAATAAAAACTAGTCAAGACGACTCAAAAACTTATAAAACTGCAGTTTCAAAAACAATAACAACACCCAAATCTACAGACAAAAATAAATTACCTACAGATCAAAAAGTTAGCAATAATACTAATAGCGTAAGTAGTCGTGCGGTTAAAAAATCTTCTTATAACAACAACAATAGCTTAAAGGCTGCACAAAACTCAAACCCGTCGACACAAAGTGAAGCAAAAAACACTTACGCAACAACGGTAAAAAATTCAACAAAACCAACTACAGTTATTCGTGAAAACACAACAAAAACAGAAAACCAAAGTAACACGGTTATAACTCAAAATACAACTAAGACACTACTTAACAACAAAGAAAGTATTGTATCAAACACTACTGTATCCGAAACTCCAACACAAACGATTACCGATACATTAAAAACACAAAAACCATCTATTGAAGATGCTATTGCAGAAAACATTGCAAAGGAAGACGACGTTGATACCGAAGAAAAAAATAGTAATAAATGGGTTGTTAACGCCAATATTGCTCCTGTGTATTATAACATTATGGGAGAAGGGTCCCACTTAGATGAACAATTTAACGACAATAACAAATCTGGTGAAATCAATTCTAGTTATGGTGTTAAAGTTGGGTATGCCTTAAACAAAAAACTAACTATTAGATCAGGTGTTAACCGTCTTAACCTTAGTTATGATACGGACGACATTATTGTTTACGAAAAATTTAGTTCGTCAAACAGCATAACCTCAATAGGTAACGAATCAAATTTAAAAAATGTTAATTTCGTTTCCATACCTTCTGGACAACAATTAAGTATGATTAGCGCGAGCAACGTAAACACAATGGAAGTAAGTAGAAGCCTTAATGCTGCTATAAGTCAGCGCATGAGCTATTACGAGATTCCGTTAGAATTAGAATATAAATTACTTGACAAGCGTTTTGGATTACATCTAATAGGCGGATTAAGTACTTTTGTTTTAAATGACAACCAAGTGGTTTCTGAATTAAATGGATCAAATGTTAAAATTGGAGAAGCCAACAACATCAATCCCGTTAGTTTTAGCACCAATATAGGAATTGGACTAAATTTTAGGTTTAGTGATGCAGTGATTTTTAATGTAGAGCCAACATTTAAATATCAGCTAAATACGTTTAACAATACCTCAGGCGACTTTAACCCTTACATTATTGGTTTATATACCGGGTTAAATTATAGATTTTAATTTTTAAGTGCCCTATATTTAGGGAAGTATATTGAAAAGCTGCTCTGTGCCAAGAGTGGCTTTTCTATTTTTGGAACGCTTTTAGTTGCTCTAAAATAACTTGTCTAGACTTATAGTTTAAAGCTCTAGTATCTTCTTTGGCTAAACCTTCTGTTGGAATAAAATGATGCATCTTTGCTCGCATAACACCTGGTCCTCCGCTAAAAAAAGTATATGAAAAACGTTTTTTATTATCAGCAAAAGTAATTGGTACTATTGGCGTATTGTGGTTTATCGCTAAACGGAAAGCACCGTCTTTAAATTCTCCTAATAAAATCTCCTCATCAGGAACAAGACCTTCAGGAAAAATACAAATACTCAATCCTTGTTTTAAACGTTTTTGAGCTCTTAAAAATACAGCTTGTCTACTTTGCGCACTGCTGCGATCTACTAAAATACAGGTTCTTTTATAGAAAAACCCAAACAATGGTATTTTAGACAACTCTGCTTTACCAACAAATACAAATGGATTTTTGGCGGTAACTAACATCAACATAATATCTACCATAGAGGTATGATTAGCTATAAACATATAACTTTTATTAGCTTCTGGTTTCTGAAGATATTCAGTCTTTGTAACAAACCCCATACCAATTAAAATAAATCTAGCCCAAATACGTGCTAACTTAAAAAAATAAGGATACCAAGATTCTTTTAAAATAGAAACTAACAAAAACGGGAACATGATAATAATTGGTAATGCTACTAAGATGTAGAACCAAATACGGTATAATGTCCAAAAAATATATTTAAATACAATCATTATACGTCAAAACTAACTAAATTAATTGAGGTATTCTACTAAAAAAATTACCTTTGCTACTTAGAACATATTTATAATTATGCCAAGAATACTCACAGGAATACAAAGCACAGGAACACCACATTTTGGAAACATCATGGGCGCGTTACGTCCTGCAATAGCATTATCTAATGATGCTAAAAACGAATCGTTTTTATTTATTGCAGACATGCATTCTTTAACTCAAATTAAAGACGCTGAGACACTTAGAAACAACACCTACTCTACTGCTGCAACCTGGCTTGCATTAGGATTAGATATAGAAAAAACAGTGTTTTATAGACAAAGTGATATTCCTCAAACTACTGAATTATCTTGGTATTTAAGTTGCTTTTTTCCTTTTCAACGTTTGACTTTAGCGCATAGTTTTAAAGACAAAGCGGACCGTTTAGAAGATGTAAATGTTGGATTGTTTACCTATCCAATGCTAATGGCTGCAGATATCTTGTTATATGATGCAAATATAATTCCTGTTGGAAAAGACCAATTACAGCATATAGAAATGACACGTGATGTTGCATCAAGATTTCATGCCAAATTAGGAGAAACTTTTGTAATCCCAGAAGGTAAAATCCAAGAAAGCAACATGCTTATTCCTGGTACGGATGGTGCTAAAATGAGTAAAAGTAAAGGAAACACTATTAACATCTTTTTACCAGAAAAAAAATTACGAAAACAAATAATGTCTATCGAAACGGATAGTACAGCTCTAGAAGATCCAAAAGATTGGTCTACATGTAACTGTTTTGCTTTATATAAATTATTAGCTTCTGAGAGCGAAATAGCAACTATGAAAGCTAATTACGAAAACGGTAATTACGGCTATGGGCATGCTAAACAAGCGTTATACGAATTAATCTTGGTTACTTTTGAAACTGAGCGTGAACGCTACAACCATTACATGTCTAATTTAAACGAAATAGATGACGCCTTAGCAAAAGGGGCTGAAAAAGCTAAAAAAGTAGCTAACGACGTTTTAGTTAGAGTAAGAGAAAAACTTGGGTATTAATTTTAGGACCTAAATAACCTCAAACAACTTACCAGGAAGTGGTCTAATCACCCCTTTTAATTCCATATTAAGTAAAATGCCAGCTAATTTATACGTTGGCATTTTGCAATTAATAGCAATAGTATCCAACAGTTCCTTTTCTTTATCTTTTAGATAATTGTAAACCAATTTTTCATCAGGTTCCAACGCGATAAATAACTGTTTTTGCACTGGTGCTTTTTGCAAGTTCTCTAATTGCCAATTTAAGATATAAGGGACATCTAATGGTGTAGACAACAAATGGGCACGTTGCTGTTTTATTAAGTTATTACAACCAATACTTTGACTATCTGTAACACGTCCTGGCACAGCAAAAACGTCTCTATTATAAGAGTTTGCAATGTCTGCAGTAACTAGACTCCCGCCTTTTTCGGCAGACTCAATAACAATGGTTGCCTGACTTATTCCGGCTATAATGCGGTTTCGTTTTAAAAAATTATTCCGATCAAAATTATCGCTACTCCAAAAATCAGTAAAAAAACCACCGTTATTTTCTACTTCTGCGACATACTTTTTATGCACTTTAGGATAAATTTGATTTAAACCATGTGCTAAACACCCTATAGTTTGTAAATTATTTTTTACCGCAGCTTTGTGCGCGGTTATATCCGTACCGTAAGCAAAACCAGAAACAATAATAGGCTTATAAATAGCCAATTCTTCTACTAGTTTTTCGCAAAAAGCAATCCCCGATGTTGTTATTTTTCTTGCACCAACAATACTTATAATATGTTTGTTATTTAAATTAATGTTTCCGCTTTCAAATAATACTAATGGACTATCAATACAATGCTTTAAATTTTCAGGATAGGTTTCGTCTGTAAAATGATGATGTTTTATGTTTTCATCCTTAATAAACTTTAACTCATTATCTGCTGCTTCCAAATGATTAGATTGGTAGAGTTCACTTAAAATAATTTCGCCTATACCATCAATTTTTAATAGGTTTTGTTTTTTTTCTTTAAAGACACCTTCTGCACTTCCGCAATGGTTAATTAGCTTTTTTGCTGTTGTATCTCCTATTTTAGAAACGTGTTGTAGGGCTAAATTGTACCGTAATTGATCGTCATTCATTGTTTATTGCACTGATTTTGAATCTACAAGAAAAGAAATTTAACTCTGTTAATAACTAATACCGTCAAAATTTTATTGGTTTTCAAAATTTTCTAACTTTGTTTCTATGCAATTAGAACATTACATAAGCGATTTACTATACAGATATGACTGTGTTACGATTCCAGAATTTGGGTCGTTTTTAACACAACGTCAATCTGCGCAAGTACATGATAATACCAATGCGTTTTATCCACCAAAAAAAACCTTGTCTTTTAACGAACAAATACAAACTAACGATGGGTTGTTAGTACGTTACATAGCAGATGTTGAAAAAATACCTTTTGAAACTGCTTTACAAAACTTATCTAAACGTGTTAAGTCTTTAAAGTCTTATTTAACGGAAGGTGAAACATTAAGTTTTGAAAACATTGGTGATTTAGTATTTAATGAAGCAGGTAAAATAGAGTTTAGCCCATCATACCATCTTAATTATTTAACGGATGCTTTTGGTTTATCTCAATTTGTATCTCCTGCAGTTACTAGAGAAGTTTACAAAGAAGAAGTAGAAGCTATTGAAAAAGTTATACCACTTACTGTAACTCCAGAAAAACGTAATAACAGATCATATTTAAAATATGCAGCTGTAGCAGTTGTAGCTTTAGGGTTATTTGGTTTTGGCTTTAACAACCATATTAATAGTGTAGACCAACATAATCAAATGGCGCAAGAAGAAGCTAACGCGCAATTAGACAGTAAAATACAAGAAGCTACTTTTGTAATTAGCAATCCATTACCTGCTATAACATTACATGTAAACAAGCAAAGTGGTAATTACCATATTGTAGCTGGTGCATTTAGAGAAGAAGAAAACTCTGATAAAAAAGTAGCACAATTACAAGACGAAGGATTTAAAGCACGTAAGATAGGTAAAAACAGACATGGACTACACCAAGTAGCTTATGCCAGTTATACGTCTAGAGAAGATGCTTTTAAAGCTTTAAACAGTATTAGAAAAGAACAAAACAAAGATGCTTGGTTGCTTATTAAAGCAATAGACTAAACGAAGCCCTTATTTTATATAAAAAACCTCAAAGATTTAAAAATCTTTGAGGTTTTTTATTTCTTAATAAATTGTAAAATCTGCAATCTAGATATTTAAATCCGCTTACCTTTGTGGCTGAAAAGAAAAAATTATGATGAACGCAAGAACTGCCGAACACTCTAGAACAGTAATGACAGATTTAGTTTTACCTAGTGAAACTAATCCTTTAAACAACCTTTTTGGTGGCGAGTTGCTAGCTAGAATGGATCGTGCTGCTAGTATTAGCGCTAGACGACACTCTAGACGTATTGTTGTAACCGCTTCTGTAAACCACGTCGCATTTAACAAAGCTGTCCCTTTAGGAAGTGTTGTAACTGTAGACGCTAAAGTCTCTAGAGCCTTTAAAAGTTCTATGGAAATATATATTGATGTATGGGTAGAAGACAGAGAGTCTGGAAATAGATCTAAAGCCAACGAAGCTATTTATACGTTTGTTGCTGTGGACGAAACCGGAACACCTGTTGCTGTACCAGAGTTAATACCTGAAACAGATTTAGAAAAAGAACGATACGCTGCTGCTTTAAGACGTAAACAATTAAGTTTACTATTAGCAGGAAAAATAAAACCTAACGATGCTACAGAGCTTAAGGCTTTGTTTGAATAGAAACAAAAAACCCAATGCAATGCATTGGGTTTTTTATTGTTTAATATGCTGTAAAATACAATCCTGTTACATCTTATAAATCCATTCTGCAGGATTTACAGATTTGTCGTTTTTATATAAACTAAACCATAAAATAGTTTCGCCATCTCCATTGGTAAACACCTCTCCTATTTCTTGTTTAGAAACCACTTTGTCACCTGGTTTAACAGATATTTTCTTTAGGTTATGATACGCCGTAATGTAATTACCATGCTTAATTAAAACCGTTGGATTTCCTCTTTTCTGAACTATAATTTTTAAAACTTCGCCTTTAAATACCGTTCTTACAATTGCATTTTCTTCGGTAGCAATACGCACACCAGTACTATTTATTGATAGTGATGCATCAGTAGGATGACGCTGCACACCATACCTTACTTTAACCAAACCTTTCTCTACAGGCCAAACTAACTTTCCTTTATTACTTAAAAAATCTGCTGCCAAAATTTTAGCCTCAGGTGTTAAAGCAAATGTTGTGGACGATTTAGCTGTCGTGTTTTTTGTACCTGCTTTTTTGTTAGAATTAGCAATGGCTTCTTTAATAATACGGTCAATCTCACGATCAATCTCTCTAGCCTCTTTTTGCTTTTCTTTAATTTGTGCGGTATATTTATTTAGGTCCTTTTTAATAGAAGCCATGATAGTCTCATGCTGCTTCATATCTACTTCCAATGCTTTTTGCACCTCTCTGTTTTCTGCAATAAGTTTGTCTTTGTCCGCTTTTTGCTGGCCTAATTCTAAATTTAATGACTGCAATTTTAACGTCTTCTCTTTAATATTCTCGCCTTGTTCCTTTTGGTATTTAGAGTACTGATTCATGTACTGTAAACGTTTGTAGGCTTGTCTAAAATTATTAGACGATAGTAAAAACATCACACGACTTTGATTGCTTTTATTTTTGTAAGTATTACGGATTGTTTTTGCGTAATTATCCTTTAAAATAGTCAACTCTTCTCTTAAACTAGAAATCTTCTTTTGATTGGTATTTATAGACCGTGTAATTAAATTAGCTTGTTGGTTTGTGACTTTAATTAGGTTACGTCTAACGCTTAATTTGTAATTAACATCCTCTATTAAAGACGTCTGACTTTTCTGTTTTGATTGATTTGAAAACAACAAATTATTAATTTGTTTAATTTGGTTTTTAATCTCTAAACGCTGTGCTTCTAGTTGATCTATTTTGTTTTTTTGCGCTAAAGCGGAAGTACTGCCAAGCACTATAAAACAGAAAACTGGCAAAAGGAGTAAACGAAGCTTCATAAATTACAACTCTATTTTTTTATAACCAGAAGGAATAGTAAACGGAAAACGAATCTTCTCGTTTAGCTTAACCGATTTTAACTCAAGATTAATCTCTAGTTGTTCTTGGTCTTCTATAGCTAGTATTTTGGTTTGTTCAGGTATTGTTTTTTTATCTACTTCTTGATACGTTAAGTAATCAATATGTAAAATACGCTTTTCTTGAGGTTGCGCTATTTCTTGAGAGTCCATTTTAAAATGACTTGGGTTTACAAATAAAAATAACTCGAACAACTCGCGTTGCTTTTTAGGTTGCAGTATATACGATTTATCGTTTGCAGACAAGTCGTATTTATCATCGTTTAAATCAAAAAGAGATTGACCTAATAACATATTTTGTACTTTATCAAAATCTAAATCTGTACCTAAAAGATCACTTAAATAAGCAAAATCGCCATCAAAATAAGTGTTGTCCCATTTGTTATAAAACGCTACTCTAGTTGGTGTAATTAACGCCCTAACAATACTAACAGGTGTAGACGTAATTAATATTTTTTTATCTTTTTCTATTTTAAGACTAACGGTATGATTTTGCGATTTTCCTTTTTGGATAACCTCTATTTTTAGTCTTGCGAATAACGTTGTAAAATCAATACCTGCTTTGGTGCTATTTTTAATAAGTTGTTTAGCGGTTAATTTAGTATTTATCTCTCCATTAGACACTACTGTTTTAACCCCTTTACAGCCAGTAAATATTACGGCTATAAGCAGTATTACAAAAGATATGCGGGTTTTTAATGCCATTAATTTGATCCTTCTAATTTGTTAGCTTTATCTGTAAACGTTTTTGCTTTAGATAAATTGTTGTTTGCGGTATAGGCTTTAGCTAATTGCTTATAAAAATCTATTTCCATTTTTGTGTCTTCAATAATATAATCTAATCCCATTTCTAGGCTATTAATAGCATCCTTTGGACGGTTTAAATAATTTAAAGCAACACCATTGGCCAGATACAAAACAGGTTGCGATGGAAATATCTCTAATCCTTCCGCACTTTTTTGTTCTGCTTGGGTAAACTGTTGTAAATCTATATGCAACAGTATAATGTTTCGTAAAATACCAAAATTTTCTTCTTCCTTTTGAAGTGCTTCTTCGTAAAAATTAAGTGCTTTTTGCTTTTCACCTTTAAGTAAATAATACTGCGCTAATTCGACTAAAGTCTTACCACTAGATTCAATTTTAGTCAACATAGATGTTACATCTACCAAATCCTGTTCGTATTGTTGGTTTTTAGCCACAAATTTGACAAAATCAGCCAACACCTTAATTTTAGATTCTGGATTGATCTGACTGCTTTGTAAAGCTATTTTCATGGATTTGATTGCTTTATCATTGCTACCTTCCTGAAGATAAAATTTATAAAGCGCTAAATGCACTAACTCTGACTTTGGATTAACTTCCAAAAGTTTTTTAGCAGTTTCAAATGCTTTTTTAAGTTCGCCACTTTCACTATAGCGGTATATTAACCTTAAATAAGTGTCTTCAGAATCTGGATGCTTATCCACACGTTCTTCTAGATTTTCTATTTGATCCTTTTTTTGCCCCGTAGCATTATAAATTCTGTTTCTTAAAATATCACGATCTTTAGTAATACCTAACTCCTCATCTAACTCGTCAAGTACTTTTAAGGCTTCTTTAAAATCGCCGGTTTGCATATAGATATTAGCTAAATCTTCTCTATAGCTAGGATGATATTTTACTAATTGCTTTACCGTTTTAATGGCTTTTTTGTATTCTTTTTGCTGAATGTAAGTCGAGTATAACTCATCCAGAAACCACTCGTTATCCGGAATTTTACTGACAGCAATCTTAAGCGCATCTTCTGCTGCACCAAAGTTTTTTAGGTTATTATAATTTTTACCTAATTCAAAATACAAAATAGCATCAGAATCGTCCATCTCTATACACTCCAGTAAATTATCTACTGCGCGTTGGTAATTCTCAATCCCTTTTTGCTTTAAAGCTTCAAAAAAATGTTCTTGATATGCATCAGACACATCACCTAAATCGTCATCAGGTTTAGCATTTAAATCCTCTTGCGCACTACTAACTTGCGGAAACAAAAGTGTCCCGAAGCAAATAAGTACTATGTAAAATTGTCTTTTCATTTTTAAAGATTCTTCGCTATGCTCTTAATGACGTGGTTTACGTAATAGTCTGTAGTATTACATTATTATGATTCTAATACTGAGTAATCTCCGATACTAATTTTAGTGAATTTACCATCAAACTTAACATGATTACCAATCATAGCTTCGTCTAAATTAGCATTTTTTATAGTAGTATGGTTTTGTATTAGGCTATTTTTAACTGTTGAATCCTCTATAACACAGTTATTTCCAACAGATACAAATGGTCCAATTGTTGTGTTTTTAAGCACTACGTTTTCTCCAATATAACAAGGTTCTATAATTGTTGAATTTGTATTATTAACAGTAGATGCTATTAATTGCTCTTCTCCATCTGCTTTCAAAAATCCTAACATACGTTGGTTAGTTTCTAAGGTTATGGCTTTATTACCACAATCCATCCACTCACTAACTACTCCTGTTTTAAAGACTTTACCTTCAGCCATCATACCTTTAATACCATCGTTAATTTGGTATTCTCCACCATGTATAATATTATTATCTAACACGATTTGAAGTTGGTCCTTAAGTTGGCTTACCTCTTTAAAATAATAAATACCGATAACTGCTAAATCGCTAACAAACTGTTCTGGTTTTTCTACCAGTTCTATAATTTCTTTTTGATCATTTAATTTAACAACACCATAGGCTTCTGGCTGCTCTACTTGTTTAGCCCAAATAACTGCATCCGCGTCTGGATCTAAATTAAAATCAGCCCTAATTAACGTATCTGCATATGCAATTACTGCTGGACCAGATAATGAGTCCTTTGCACACATTATTGCATGACCTGTCCCTAAAGGTTGGTCTTGTCTGTAAATAGATGATTTGGCACCTAAACCTGTTGCTAACGCTTTTAAACTAGCCACAACATCCTCTCCAAACCAAGCTGGATCGCCTAAAACAAAAGCAATCTCTGTAATTGGTTGATTTAAAACTTTAGCAATATCTTTTACCAAACGGTGTACAATTGGTTGTCCTGCTACTGGAATTAATGGTTTTGGTACTGTTAAACTATGTGGTCTTAGACGAGATCCTCGTCCTGCCATAGGTACTATTATTTTCATATTATTAGTCTTCTGAAATTTGAATTTTATATTTTTTTGCTATTCTATTGAAAGCATCTACTTTTCCTTGATTTTCTAACTCTGTATACAATATTGAAATAAATTTCTCTGCATCTTTTATATAAGGTGAGTTTATTTTTTGATACAATAAATAAGCTTGCATCATATTATCTAAGGCATTTTCCATATCGTTATCTAACGCATAAATCCTACCTAAACCAAAATAAGTTTCAGGATTGTTTTCAAAAACCTTACCATATTGTCGATATGCTTTTTTTGCTTTATCAAATTGCTTTAAATAACCATAAGCTACCGCTATATTCATTAAAGGCATACCTCCTTTTGGATCAATTCTGAGTGATTTTTTATAACACTTTATAGCCTCTTTGTAATTTCCTAATTCTCTATACGTACGTCCTAGATTATCCCAAGCAAAAGCAAATGTTTTATCTTCTTTAACTGCTTTTTTATAGAGGCTGATTGCTTTTTTATAATTTTGATTATCAAAAGCAACCAATCCTTGGTTATAAAAATCCATTGCCTTGTCTTTATCAGAATAGGAATTTTCTGTTGTTTCGTCTTCTGCAAAATAAACCGTTTCCATATCCCCGCAAGTTTCTAAAAGATACGCTTCAATCTCTTCATAATCTGAATCAGAAACTAATGAAATATTTAAATTATCCGATGGTATTATTAGCGAATCTATTTTTGAAATATCTTCCAATTGCCTTAAGGTGTCACTTACTTTTTCAGACATCTCGGACATTGACTTACTTAACTGCCACGCCATATTAGCAGACGTAATGCATGATTTTATTTGTTCACTTTTCTCTTCAGTACTTAGATTTGTTTGAATTTTACCAATACAATCACAAGCATCATAAGCAACATCAACTATTTTCTCTGAGTTATCTTGTGCAAATCCAATGCTACTTATTAATAGCGCTATTAGTACTGTAATTGGTTTCATATTTGGTTTTATTTAGTTCCTGTACTTCCAAAGCCACCTTCACCCCTAGAGGTCTCAGATAATGTTTCTACTTCTAGCCATTCTGCACGCTCATGTTTAGCAATTACAAGTTGTGCGATGCGTTCTCCATTTTGAATAGTAAACATTGTATTAGATAGATTAACAAGAATCACACCAATCTCTCCTCTGTAATCAGCATCCACAGTTCCAGGTGCATTTAATACTGTTACTCCGTTTTTTGCTGCTAGACCACTTCTTGGTCTAACTTGTGCCTCAAAACCTATTGGTAACTCTATAAATAAGCCTGTTTTAACGATTGTACGTTCTAATGGTTGCAATTGTATTGCTTCTGTTATATTAGCTCTTAAATCTAATCCTGCAGACGCTATGGTTTCATAATGTGGCAATGCATGACTAGACTTATTTATTATTTTAATTTGCATAATTATATTGAATTTGCTCTGAAGTACAGAACCGTTTAATTACTTTTTAATAATCGTATTATTTCTTTTTTTTCAAAAAGCGCTATTAGTCCCAAAAATACTAAAACTAATATAGTATTTATATAATAATTAGCGTCGGTACTTAAAGCAACTAGAGACAATACTATTGCAATGGATAAATAGCCAAGAATCTGTTTTAGATTATAAGGTACTGGATAGTATTTTTGACCTAAAAGATAAGACAAAACCATCATAGTTCCATAAGCCGCCAATGTTACCCAAGCTGCTGCCATAAAACCAAATTTTGGTATCAAAATTAAATTGAAACTGATGGTTACAATTGCACCAATAATTGACAAATACATACCGTACCTAGTCTTATCCGTCAACTTATACCAAATACCTAAGTTAAAATAAATACCTAAACATAAATTGGCAAGCAATACGATAGGAACAATTTGCATCGCTTCCCAATAACTTGAATCTTTTACCAACCACGCTTTAAAAATGTCTAAATAAGCAATTATAAATACTAACATTAGACTACCAGCAATTACAAAATACTTCATTATTAACGCATAGGTCTGTTTTGCGTTTTTCTCCTTGGCATGAGAAAAGAAAAAAGGCTCTGCTCCTAAACGGAAAGCTTGTATAAAAATGGTCATAAATACTGCTATTTTATAACAACCACTATAAGCACCATTAATATCCTTATCTAATAAGTGAGGAATAATCCATTTGTCAAAATTTTCGTTAACCACATAGGCTAAACCTGCAACCATAATAGGCCATCCATAACCAAGTAGTTGCTTAAATATAGTTTTACTAAACTGTAATTTTACTTTAAAAAAATAAGGTATAAGTAATAAGAAAGTAACTGCACTAGCCGCCAAATTAGAAATAAAAATATACTGTACTAAATTGGATGGCTCATAATTAGGGAAGTTTATACCAAACTTGGGTATAGCCCAAAAGAAAAAATAGTTTAACACTACAAAAATCACAATATTACTAAGCTTAACAGCTGCAAAGCGCATTGGTCGTCCTGTTGCACGTAAGTAAGCAAACGGTGCGACTACCAATACATCTAAAACCAAAATGCCAATTAATAAATTAAAATACGTTTGATTTAAATCTAACCAATTTGCTAACTGAGAACTAAAACACAATACAACAACAAGAAACGTAACTGTAGTGACTATTAAACTAATAAACGTAGTCGAAAAAATTTTATCCTTCTCTTGAGATTTACTAAAAAATCTAAAAAAAGCGGTCTCCATCCCATAAGTTAACAATACATTAAAAAAAGAGGCATAGACATAAAACTCTGTCGTATCTGAATAGCTAACTGTTTCTAATTTACCTGTGTGTAGTCTGACCAAAAGGATATTCATCAGACGAGGTAAAACCGTAGCTAAACCATAAATTATTGTGTCTTTAAAAAACTTTTTTAGAACGCTCAATGTGTTTTATAATTTGAATTAAAAGAGTCTGTTTGTAACCAAGAAAATAAAGGCTAAATACTAGTTATTGCTTATTACGGTTTCTTGGTGGCGCACTTGGATATTGTTGCATTTGTTTTTCAACAATATTATCTATTTTAAAATACTTGGTTATACCATTTTCTATATAACTAATTACTGCTTGATTATCATTTAACTCAAAAGGCATTTCTGTAGTACTAGCTTTAAAATCTTCCCTTTGATTGGCTTCTGTAATAATACGTCCCATAAACAAACTACCATTACTTGGTTGTGATTGCAATAATACTTTTTGTCCTCTAAAATATAAGCTATCTAATTTTACAGACTGTAATGCTGTTGTCACAGGAATAAATACATTTATACCAGAACCACCACCTTGAATACCTGCGATCCATTTTTGGTAATACGCCTTACTAGTTTTAAAGGGTGCGTCTTGCTCTAATTTTTGAGCAGAACTACACTGTACAAAAAACAAACTGGCTAAAACAGAAACACTTAAATATTTAAAAAATTGCATGATAAATTGTATTTAGTATAAAGGTACTTAATCAAAACGTATTCCATAAAAAAACCTTATTCAAATTGAATAAGGTTTTAATAAAATTATAAAATAAAACACTTAGTATACTATGTGCTCCTATTATCTTAGTTATTTAATGCTTCTGCACCACCAACAATCTCAAGGATCTCATTAGTAATAGAGGCTTGACGTGCTTTGTTGTAAGTTAACTTAAGTTGATCTCTTAACTCAGTAGCATTATCTGTTGCCTTGTGCATTGCTGTCATACGCGCACCATGCTCTGAAGCAAAACTATCTCTTATACCTTTGTATAATTGAGTCTTAAGTGACTTTGGTATTAACTCCTCAATAATTTCTAGCTTAGATGGCTCAAAGATATAATCAGAATTAGCTTCTACTTCACCTTCCATTGGAATAATTGGTAAAAACTGCTCAGTCATTACTATTTGAGTTGCTGCATTTTTAAATTTATTGTAAACGATTTCAATTTTATCAAATTCGCCTTCACTAAATTTATTCATTAACATCTCTGCAATATCAGCAACGTTATTGAATGTTAAATCATCAAATATTCTGCTTTGATTTTCGATAACAAGTCCCTTTTTAGAAAATGCATCGTTAGACTTTTTTCCTATTGCTAAAACAGATACTTTTTTACCTGCATACACATTAGAAATCAAGTTTTGTGTTTGCTTAATAATGTTAGAATTAAAAGCACCACATAAACCTCTATTAGAGGTTATAGATACAATTAATACATTATTAACGTCGCGTTGTTCAGCAAATTTACTTCCTGCATCTTCATCTAAAGTTGCACTTAAACTTTGTAAAAGCTCAGTTAACTTGTCCGAATAAGGTCGCATTGCTGTAATAGCATCTTGAGCTTTTTTCAATTTAGCAGCAGATACCATTTTCATGGCACTAGTAATCTGCATCGTTGAAGATACTGAAGCTATTCTGTTACGTATTTCTTTTAAATTAGCCATTTTTATTATCCTAAGTCCTTTCCTAAAAAAGGACTTTTTAAAATGTTATACTTTACAAACTCTCGTTTCTCTTTAAAAAGAGATAGGAAGAATACTATGCTCTATACTTAGCAGATAATTCTTTAGCAACAACTGTTAACACATCTGTAACTTCATCTGTTAATTTTCCAGCTTTTAAACTATCTAATATATTTCTATGTTTAGCATTTAAAAACTCTAAATAATCACGTTGAAATTCTTTAACTTTTTCAACAGGAACATCTTTTAATAAGTTTTTAGAACCAGCATAAATAATTGCTACTTGATCTTCAACTTTAAAAGGATCGTTTTGTGCTTGCTTTAAAATCTCAACATTACGTTTTCCTTTGTTGATTACATTTAAAGTAACTGCATCTAAATCTGAACCAAACTTAGCGAAAGCTTCAAGCTCACGGTATTGTGCTTGATCTAGTTTTAAAGTACCAGACACCTTTTTCATTGATTTAATCTGTGCATTACCTCCAACACGAGATACAGAAATACCTACGTTAATTGCTGGACGAACACCAGAGTTAAATAAATCTCCATCTA
Organism: Olleya sp. 1-3; assembly: GCF_002836085.1. Lineage (NCBI taxonomy): Bacteria > Pseudomonadati > Bacteroidota > Flavobacteriia > Flavobacteriales > Flavobacteriaceae > Olleya > Olleya sp. 1-3. Next base: position 141,655 of record NZ_PJBW01000004.1, on the reverse strand, counting down.
AGAAAATTTGCCCATCTGTAATAGAAATTACGTTAGTAGGGATATATGCCGAAACGTCTCCTGCTTGTGTTTCAATAATTGGCAAAGCAGTAAGAGAACCACCACCTTTTACGATTGGTTTTAATGAATCTGGTAAATCATTCATCTCTCTTGCAATTGCATCATTATTAATGATTTTTGCAGAACGTTCTAATAATCTTGAGTGTAAATAAAATACATCTCCAGGATACGCCTCACGTCCCGGTGGACGTCTTAATAATAAAGATACCTCACGGTAAGCAACTGCTTGTTTTGATAAATCATCAAATACAATTAAAGCTGGTCTACCAGTATCTCTAAAATACTCTCCAATAGATGCTCCTGTAAACGGTGCATATACCTGCATTGCTGCTGGATCTGATGCGTTAGCTGCTACTATCGTAGTATACGCTAATGCTCCTTTTTCTTCTAATGTTTTAGCAATAAGTGCTACTGTTGCAGCCTTTTGACCAATTGCAACATATATACAATATACAGGTTCTCCTGCATCGTAAAATTCTTTTTGATTTAAGATAGCATCAATACAAACTGCAGTTTTACCTGTTTGTCTGTCACCAATAACTAACTCACGTTGTCCTCTACCAACTGGGATCATAGCATCAATAGCTTTAATTCCTGTTTGTAATGGCTCTGTTACTGGCTCTCTGTAGATAACTCCTGGTGCTTTACGCTCTAGAGGCATCTCATAAGTTGTTCCAGTAATTGGTCCTTTACCATCAATTGGGTTACCTAGTGTATCTACAACACGTCCAACAATACCTTCACCTACTTTAACAGATGCGATACGATTAGTACGTTTTACTGTAGATCCTTCTCTAACTCCTACTGAAGTTCCTAAAAGTACAATACCTACATTATCTTCTTCAAGGTTAAGTACGATACCTTCTAATCCACCGTCGAATTCTACTAATTCACCATATTGTGCGTTAGCTAATCCGTAAGCTCGTACAATACCATCACCTACTGTTAATACTGTTCCAACCTCGTCTAATGAAGCGCTAGCTTCAAAACCTGAAAGTTGTTGTTTTAAGATTGCTGATACTTCAGCTGGTTTTACTTCTGCCATCTTTATTGATATTTAGACCCTTCGACAAACTCAGGGTAAGTCTTAGTTTATTGTAAATTCTCTTTTTAACTTGCTTAATTGGTCAGCGATACTAGCATTATACTGTGTATCTCCAACTCTTAGAATAAAACCACCTAAAATGCTTTCATCTACTATATTTTTAATTGCTGCCTCTTTACCTGTAAGCTCCTTAACTTTTGCTAAAACTTTAGCTTCTAAAGCTTCTGTTAAAGGCACTGCTGTAGTAACGGTTGCAATTTGACTACCTTTTTGTTGCTCAAACAAAGTTATAAACTTTGAGGCTACATGTGGTAATAGGTCTACACGCTTATTAGTAATTAAAGTATCTATTAAATTAACCGTTGCCTGGTTAATACCTTTAAAAATTTCTAATAACGCTGATTTTTTAATACTTGCACTAATTACAGGACTGTAAAGCATGTCTTTTAAGTCTTTACTTTGCGCTACTGTATTATTTATTAGCTCCATGTCAGTATTTACAGCCTCAGCTATATTATTATCTGTAGCTAAACTTAAAACCGCTTTTGCGTAACGTATTGCTGCTCTTTCTCCTGCCATGTTTTGACTAGTTTAATTTAGCATCATTTAACATAGACTCTACTAATTGTAGTTGTTTGTCTTTGTTAGATAATTCTTGACCTACTACTTTTTCTGCAATTTGTAAAGATAAACCTGCAACATGACCTTTTAATTCTGCCATAGCTGCTTTCTTTTCGCTTTCAATAGCAGCTTGTGCTTGAGCAATCATATTGTTTGCTTGTGCTTGAGCTTCCGTTTTAGCGTCTTCAATCATTTTATTCTTTAATTCTCTTGCTTCTTTAAGCATAGACTCACGTTCTGCACGTGCTTCTTTTAATAACTTCTCGTTATCTGCTTGAAGATTTTGCATTTCTAATTTAGCATTTTCAGCTGAGTCTAATGCATTTTGTATACCGTCTTCACGAGTTTGTAAAGCGTCTAGAATAGGCTTCCATGCAAATTTTCTCATTAATATAATTAATATTAATAAGATAACACCTTGCATTACAAACAAGCCTACTGAAAAATCGTTTAATAAAGTTTCCATACTATATAGATTACTATAATTGTCTTTTTGTTTAATTTAAAACAGTTTCTGCAACCAACCGTTGCAGAAAGCTGTTTCTTTTTGTTTTAGGATTATGCTCCTAAGATTAACGCACCGAATGCTAAACCTTCTAATAAGGCTCCGATAATGATCATTGCAGTTTGGATTTTTCCAGCTGCTTCAGGTTGACGAGCAATACCTTCCATTGCTTTTCCTCCAATTTGACCTAATCCGATTCCTCCACCGATTACGATTAACCCTGCTCCAATTAAATTGTACATACTAATTTGGTTTTATAAATATTAATTAAACAAATTCTTGTTAGTGATGATCGTCGTGTTCTTCGACTGCCATTCCTATAAATAACGATGATAACATCGTGAAAATAAACGCTTGTAAAAAGGCTACTAAAATTTCAATAACCGAAATAAATAATGCCAACACTAAAGACATCCCTGTTGATCCAACAGCTCCAAATGATTCTTTCATTGTTATCATTAATGCTATTAAGCTCATTACAACAAAGTGACCTGCTGTCATGTTTGCAAATAAACGAACTAATAATGAGAAAGGTTTAATTAAAATAAAACCTACTAACTCTATTACTGCTAATATTGGACGTAAAATTACAGGCACCCCTGGCATCCATAATGTGTGCTTCCAAAAATCTTTACTTGCACTAAATAAATATATAACTGCTGTAAAAATTGCTAAACATGCTGTTACTGCAATCTGACCTGTAACGTTAAATCCTATTGGTGTTAATCCTAATAAGTTTAAGATCCAGATAAAGAAAAATACAGTTAGTAAAAACCCCATAAATTTACGGTATTTTTTCTCTCCAATATTTGGCTTTGCAATATCATCTCTTACATATATTACTAAAGGCTCTAAAACTCTACTAATACCTTTTGGTACTGAATGTCCTTTTTTATACCCTCTTGCTAATGCACTAAAACCTAATAACATTAAAACTCCAGTTAATAACATTCCAACTACAGATTTTGTGATTGAAAAATCTATAACTTTATGTGCATTTGTTGGATGATGTTTCTCATCAAAAGCTACTGTTGTTGCTCCTGCATCCAACTCGTATATTTTACTGTGTAGTTTTACTAAACGTGTATCTCCTTTAGTTACAATTTCGCTTCCACTATCATCATGATGAAAAGCAGAAGACATAAATGTTTTTAAACCATCTTTAGTCCAAACGATAACTGGTAATGGAAAACTATAATGCGTTCCAGACTCATTATGAGTGAAAAAGTGAAAATCATGAGAATCTTTTAAGTGATGTTTGATATACTCCTTAATTTCTTGAGCAGTGTTCACTTGATTCCCTGGTTCTTGTTTAGTATCGTCTCCATAAGAAGAGACTGAAAATAACATTAGAACTAATATTGTTATAAAATTGATAGATTTTTTTGCCAACATCATACTTTTTGTAACTAATAAATTTATGGTCTGTAAATTTTGTGCAAATGTAAGTAATAATTTAAAAAGGTAAACGCTTTTTTTAATTAGATTTTTTTTATGTCCAACCTTATCGCTATAACACTATACTTCACACACTTACTTGCTTTTTAATAATTTGGCAATACAAGCTGTTTCTGCTATTAAAAACAAAAAAAACGGTATTACTAAGCCTAAACGATCTGTTAAGGTCAAATCTTTGATTGAAAAGATGGTGCTTTTAAATAATAATATAAAAGTTCCTATTTTTAAAAACATCAATGTAAGATAAGCTGTCCCTATTTGGTTAGGCATTTTATCGTGTATAATCTCAATACCTAAATAGACTATTAAAACAGCAATCCCATGAAAAATATAAAGCTTTTGTAAAGAGTACGGTACGTTATCGTCCGTTAAGTAGCTTTGAAGATTATAGGCTACTACTAATATTACAAGTATTGAAGCAACGACATATAAAATACGTTTATTCATTTTTGTTTTTTTGATTGTTAGTGATTTTTATAACTTGTTTGATTACCGCATACATGGCTATAAACACAGCTATTAATGTTATTGTTTTAAAATAAAATTGATTGTCGCTACCATAATTAGTATCCAACCAACTACCCAATAGACTTCCTAGCCAAATGGTAATTCCCATTTGGAATGCTATTGAAGTAAACCTAATATAAGGATTAAGCTGTTTTTTTGGTTTTCGAGCCACTATTTAGATCTTTTACAGTGGTTTTCATAACGCAAGACACATTAAAAGTTGCCCCAGGCTCTACCGCTAATTTCTGAGTAATTACATCCCCTTCGATATACGCTGTAGATTTTAACGTAAGTGTTTCTGTAAGCTCTAAAGTACCGGTAAGTTTACCTTCAAAATACGCATTACTACACTTTAATTTCCCTATTATTTCTCCTTCTTTACCAATAACAACTTTTCCAGAAGTTTCTATATTACCTTCTATTGTACCGTCAACTCTTATATCACCATCACTAAAAAAGTCTCCTACTATTTTTGTGCCTTTTGCTATTATATTTTGAATAGAAAACTGCTCTTGCTGCTTGTTTTTCATTTTAAAGGGAAATTATTTAATTGCTAAATATTCGTTTAGATTTTTATGTATTTGAAGCGTCTTATAGTTATCAGACGAAATTCCAAAATAAGGTCTGCTAATTTTATACTTATCCTCTGCTTTCAATATATCTGCAAAGCCTTTTGCGCCTTCAACACTTTTTAAACCATGCACAACAACAAATGTTGTTTCTGCATTAAATATATCTACAGACGTTGACATATTATAATACGTAATTTTTTGCGTTACCTCATCCAAAATCTCTTTGAAGCTACTAATGGCTTCTAACTCATTGTTACTAAACTGAAACACGACTTTAAACTTAGTAGACTCAGTATCTGGTTTAAACGTTTTATCACTAACCGATTTTAAGCTAGCTATAATAGATTGCGCCTGAATGGCTTCTTCTGTATTAGCAAATGTTAAAGCAACATCGTTAAGCCCATCAATATAGGCTTGATATCCGTTTAATCTTCCCTCTGCAGTTGCTTTAAGCAATGCAAATTTAGGAACCATACCATCACCATCAAAAAAGGACATATACTTTTTAGAACGCGTAATGACTTGCTGGTATTCTTGTCCTTCTAATAACTTATAAGTGTCTTCATATAAACTTTCCGGACTACTATCATCTCTTGTTGCTGCTAATTCTGGGTTTTTCAAAATCTCAGCATATCTAGAATTTGCATGATTAGCAATAATGTCTGCTTTGGCGATAGAAGCCTCATCATTTTGTCCTAAGATCTCGTAAATCTTAAACAAATTATATTTTGATGGTAAGACTAATTTCTCTTCTGGATTACTATCTAATAAGTTTAAAAATTTACTTTTAGACAAGTTATACTCTTTAAACTTCTCTTTATAGATTAACCCTAATTGGTAATACGCATAATTACGATCTTTTTTAATGCTATCTAACTCTTTTTCTGTTGAAGGTAGTTGCGACATATAAAAGTCAGGATTTAATAACACATTATCTTCATCCTCCAGTGCAGAGACATCTAAATCCGATTGATTAGCAAATCCTCCTGCTCTAGCAGAAGACCATCTCCAATTATCTTCATTTTTACGATCTCCCCAAATACGTGAAAATTCGTTTTTACCATATGCAACAGTACTTGGATTATAAAAGTAAAAGTTAGAACCCGCTCCTGGCAAACCACCTCTTGGTGTGATTGTATTATTAAACAAATTGTCATTTGTTGCTAATCCACTTTTACGTGCTTCTATTTCTAATTTTTCTTTTACTGCTTCTAAGCGCTGTTTTAATGTATTGGTGTAGTCTGTAAAAAACGCTAAACGTTCTGCTTCCGGCATTTTTACTAGTCTAAGAATACTGTCATTAACCTCAGCAATACCTTCGTAATAAATAACATCATCTAAGTTTTCGCGTTTACGCTTAATAGTACGGAATGGCTTACTGTTTTCTACCATGCTTGTCATTGTACTATCAAAGTACGCACCTGCAAATTTGTAGTTGTTTCTGTCAAAGTAAAAATCGCCTAAAGTCTCATAGTTTTTAGCAACTAAAATTCTATCCTTAGATTTTTCTCTTAAAGACTTATTGTAATACGCAACCGCTAAAGAATCTGATTTATTAGCTAAATGATACTCGCCAATTTGATGATAAATCTTATCTAAATATGGACGATTTTCTCTATCTTTTTCTAACTTACTTAAGTGCTTTAAAAATGCTATTTTATCACCTTTATCGTAATCAAAGTTTTTTGCTTTTTCTATTTGAGCCGCCATTAAGTAACGACGTGGAATTTTTCGGTTTAAGTCAATAACCTCATCAAATGCAAGGTTAGCACTGTCTTTATAAGTTAGCACATTGTAAAGTTGTCCTTTTATAAAGTTGAAACGTCCTTTTTCGTCATTAACTTTAGTTGCTTTTGATGCAATTTTAATTTGGGTTAATGCGCTGTCTAAAGATTTTGTGTTAATATAAGCTTGTGCTAAGATTGAAGTCGCATCTGCTAATTCTTGTCCTTCTAACTCTTCTTGCTCGATAAGACGTTTAAGATTTGTAATAGCCAGCTCGTCATTTTCTAAACGCATGTTGGTTTTTTCTCTCCATACCTTTGCAGTGTTAATCTTATCTGACGCTGGATATTTGTAAAGGATGTAGTTAAAAGCTTCTAATGCTGGCACAAAACGTTGATCAAAATATCTTGCTTCTCCTAACAATAAATAAGCTTCGTCAATTTGCGGGTTATATTCTTTACCCTGAATATTCATTCCGTGTTTCTGAATTGCTTTTACCGCTTTTTCTTCTGCTTTTGTAAAATCTTGATTTTTTGATTGACCAGGCAATACAATCTCTTCACTAACTTGCATACGCTCTACCGGTAAAATCTCCCAATAGTTGTCCTTGTAGTCGTTGTTTAGATTATCTCGACCTTGTTTTAAGGCTTCAAAACCATTAAACAAAGCGTTATATTCTGCAGTAACTGCATGAAAACTACGATTTATGAAGCTGTTTTTTTTTCTTGAACAACTAGTGACTGTTGCTAAGATTAATCCCGAAACTATACAAATTTTTAATGCTATCTTCAATGCGGTTGTATTTTGTGTAATACATAACTAATTAATGCAGAAAATAGTATTAATACAGACTGCAAGTCCGTAAAAATAAGCATCTTTTTTACTTTTTTCGAAAAAATGAACTGAAACTTACCTTTAAGCCATGTCTACCGCACCCGAAAAGTGTGCTTCTAATTCTTTTAAAGTAGCCTCACTAGTTTGTATATCCTTAATTACGTGCCCCTTATCTAACACAACAATACGCTCGCACACATCTGTAACATGCATTAAATCATGACTAGACACCAACACTGTTACGCCTTTTGTCTCCGCTAAATCTTTAATAATTTCCTTTAGTCTAATTTGTGTTGTTGGATCTAAATTAGCAAAAGGTTCGTCTAAAATAATCACTTCAGGATTACCTATAAGCGCAGCAACAATACCTGCCTTTTTTTGGTTTCCTTTACTTAAATCGCGAAGATATTTTTTCTGACCAAGAATTTCGCCATGAAAGAAATCTGCAAACTGAGCCACTAAATTATCTACATCTTGCTTGTTTTGACCACGCAAATCACCGATAAAATAAAAGTATTCTTCTGGGGTTAAATAGCCTATCAAAAAACTTTCGTCTATAAATGCAGAAGTAAACGGTTTCCAGTCTTCACTTTGACTTACTAAAATACCATTGTTTTTAATATCTCCTGTTGTTGGTCTTATTAAATCTAAAAGCAAACTAAAATAGGTTGTTTTTCCTGCTCCATTATTACCTACAAGCCCAAAACTTTGACCTTTAGGAATGTCTAAACTAGAAATATTTAATACTTCTTTTCCGCTATATTTTTTTGAAAGATTTGTTGTTGTTATCATGATGTAGTAGTTGTAAAGGTTGATTTTATTGATTAATTGTCTTCATTAAAAGCTTTGACCATCTCATATTTAGAGGCCAAGTACTTTTTGGTAATAAAGCGCATTGTTTTTAGATGAAATATAATACCTATTAATCCTAAAGCTATTAGTGCAGAAATACCTGCATAAAAACCAACAAAATAGGTTAACGATCCAAAAACGGCTAGCGGAATTAATAACAACGGAATACCAATAATCCATTGTACTGCTCCAGTCCCTTGGTAGTTAAAAGCTGCACGTTGGTTTAGGTCTATTTTTTTTCGATTAAAAGACCCACCAAGCATAATTACGTAAGTATTAATACCAATATTATAGACGGCTGCTGCAAAATGTGCGACTAAGATTTTCCATCCAAAATACACATACGGTATACTTAACACAAACATGATAATAACGCTTAACATCATTAAGGTGTATTTAGATTTTAAATACTGCTCATACTTGATGTTCTGGCTCATTAACATTTTGTAATACCCACTATCCCATGCCGGAATAAATTGCCCAAAGTTGATTAAAAATATCCCTGTTACAAACACACCAATAAAACCATACATTATTGGCATATCTCTGTACATTGGTTGTGGGTAAAAAAACAATCCATACAAAAGTCCAATTACCAAAATAAACACTGCAGACCTTGGACGTTTATTACGCCAGATTAGTTTTAAATCTAATTGCATAAATGGTGCAACCTCTCCGAAACGTTTAGTCCAACCTAAATCTGAAGTCGTGACTTCTTTTATTTTTGTTTTAAGTGAATTGTCTAAGTATAATTTTTTGATCAGTATTTTATGATTAAAAACAAATAGCCCAATTAATATCGCCAAAAGCACCAATAAATACAAAGGATTATTAGTAATAGCTAACATGGCTGATGATAATAAATCAGCAAAATTGACAATATTAAAATGGTTTAACCCAAATAATGCTCCTGCAAAAAGTATGATTGGAAGGAATGAAAACTCTGTATCTGCCGAGAAACTTTCAATAATAAAATTTAAAAAATTATTAATCAACGTTAGTAATAGCATCGCTAACAACCATGTAATAACTCTAGTAACATCATAATCCTTTGTTATTAAAACAATACTAAATGGCACAATTGCAAATAAAGGCAGAAAGTTAAAAAAAGATAACGCAGACTTACCTAAAACATAATTAACCACTGTACGCCTTTTAATTGGCACGGTTAATAAAGGTTTTACGCTCATAACTGGTAGTTTTTGCAAGAAGAAGCGCAGCATTAAATCTGCTAAAAACCAGAAAAACAATAATGTATTGACCACCACAAAAGGATCTTTGTCTGGAAACGTATTTTTAAGCGCTGGATAAATAAAAACACCTAAAGACAAAAAGACAGCTATAAAATATAAGGCAAAAAACCCCATCAATATTTTTATAGCTAAGCCTTTACCAAAGTTGGAAGACCGTATAAAAGATTTCCATTCTAGACTTAAAAATTTACTAATCATAGTGGTTAATGTTTGGTTGGTTTAATAGATAAGTATACAAATGTGTAAAAATGTTACAAACAAAATTCTGGATAGGTTTCATTTAAAAGTTGTTCTGCTTTGTTTGGAATCACTTCAAAACTAATATACATCCAAAGACAAAACAGTGTAGAGAAAATAGAGACACCTAATAAAGCATAAGGATTATCTAAAAAATGATTAGAAAAATTATACCATTGTGGTAATTGGGATAACAGTATTATGGCAGATCCACCTGCTTGTCTAAATATTATTTCTTCTAACATCCATTTTTTATTGGACAATGCTTTACGCTGTTTAAATTGTCTGTTTAACTGTGTGCTTTTATAGATTGTAAAAACACATATTATTACAAAAAGACCAATTAAAAACGATTTTGCAAAAATGGTAGACAACCCTAAATAAATACCAAAAAATAAAGCTAGCGTAGTAATTAATTTAGGAAACGTAAACCACTGCTTAAGTTCTGTCCATAAGTATTTAAAGTAGCGTTTATTCATTGCTTTTTGACGACGTTCTAACACGTCCATAAAGCCAAAGACTCCAAATTTTTTGAAAGCTTTATCTCTAGCATCTTCAAAAGACAAGCTGGTTTGCGTTTGCCAAACAGACTCAATATCGTTAGCTAAGTGATCTACTAATTCGGTTTGTAAATCGTAATGCTCCACGTAATGTTGCCTTGTAAAGGCGTATAGGTTTTCTATTTGAGGTGGGGTTAACTTCATATTAAATTATACTGTTGCTTATAATCATTAAAAATTTCTAAATATACTTTCAAACCTGATCGCACTAATGGATAGCACACAATGGTTAGTATAAATAAAATGTAATAGGGTTTACTGGCTTGATCATCATAAAAACCATTAAATGATAACAATACCAAATTGTAAATATTCCATGGTAATCCAATTATCCCAATGGATAATACAATATTTAAAGATCGTCTTGCCATTTTACTTATAGCCGAATGGTAACCACTATATAAAGTAGGTATTGTTAAAATTATAAATCCTAAGATCAAAGTTGCCTTAATATTTAAAATAAAACATAGGTAAAACATCACACAAAATAATAGATACTCTAGTAAAAACTTTGGCGATTTAATTAGTTGTTTTAACCCTTGCCAATGTAACCGTCTATACTTTTTACCAATGTCTTTTTGCTTTTGTTTTTCAAAATCCTTAAAGCCCTGGTTGTCGGCATACAAACCTTGTTTCATTAACTTACCATGATAAATACCATGTACTTTAGTTTGGTTACCAAACGCTTGATGGGTTACCAGTAAGGCTTTATCAAAAGACATCCCGTTAATATTCATATAATCCTCTACTGACAATGCAATATGATCTAACAATTCTAATCGTACATCCCAGTATTTTACCTCATTTTTAATAAGGTAATTATCGATGTATTGTATTTGCTCTTTGGTTAACTTCATTAAAAATTATGCTGCTATTTTATATTGATAATACAGTGCTTTTTGGTCTTTATAAATGTGTCTTGACACAACTTCCGACGCAATACAAAACAGAAAAGAAATCACCCATAAAACAATAAACCAAAGTATGCCTTGACCTTCAACAAAACTTGATTTAAAAAGTGTAAGAGAAAAACTAAATAACTGAGTCAACATATTTACAAACTGCGAAACGGATTGCATATAACTTAATGACAAATGTTTTTTATTATCTATTGTTTTACGCCTATAAGACCACCAAAATGAAAGAATAGTAAAAGCAAATAATACACCTACTAAACTATTAAAAAAGTATACTTTAACCTCAACAACATTAAAAAGGGTGATTAATACATACATTAAAGCTGCTGTAATAATAATTTTAGGCAAACTAAAAAAGGATATTAGGTACTTAAAAACCCTTTTATAAAAAGATTTTTCAATTTGCTTAGTTCTATTAGTTATTAACGGTCTGAAGCCTTTTGTCCCAAAAGCTATTTTCGCTTTTGTTACTGCATCCTCAAAAGGCAACTTTGGATTGTCTTCTAAAATTTGAGCAGCAGCATCAGCTAAATGGTCAACTAATTCGATTTTCAAATCAAACCATTCTATACCACTTTTTTCAACGTAGGTATCTATATATTGTATTTGCTCTTTGGTTAAATTCATGATTTAGATAATAGTTTTTGAATACTCTAAAATCCTATTCTTTTTGTTTCGTAACTCGATTCCTCCCGCTATGTTAAATAAAATTGCTAAAAACCAAAAGGCGATAAAAAAATATTGATTTTCTAACAGTGTTTTAGCTGCTCCCATGGTATATAAAAACAAAGACGGTAAAGCCGTTATTGAATATAAAGGCTGTGCCATTTGCAACTTTTTAAAAGTTTTAAGATGAGAAAAACCCGTTATAAGCGCCCAAAAATGTATAATTGATAGACTAACCATAAGTATTAAAGTAAATGCTGTATTTGGCTGCAAATGCTGCATCCAATACACTGCAAATCCAAATACTATAGTAAAGGGAAGATAATTAGGCTTATAGAAAAACATAGCTAAACGTCGCCACATTTCTCTTTGATAACTCCAATGGATTGTTTTTTGACGTTTCTTTTCAAAGTCTTTTATAAAATCAATTTTAGATTTAAGATAATCTACTAATTGCTCTTCTTTATTTGACGCTTCAAATCCTGATGCTAAATGATCGATAAGTTCTAATCTAACATCTACAAATTTCACCTTAAGTTTAATCAGGTAATTATCTATTTGTTTTATATTTTCTTCGGTTAAGTTCATTCTTAAACAAGTCTTTTATATTCCTTTTTATAGTTTCTCATAATACTAACAGCTGTTTTTACAAACGTATAAATCAGGGTACAAGTAATAGCAAAAACGCCTGCAACAATCCAATAACCGCTTTCTTTTTTAGCTTCATGCATCATAACGACTTGAAAAAAATTAATTAACTGATACAAAATCACAAATACAAATCCAATGCGCTCTACACCAGAAAATCGATCATAATTAAAAACCCTTAATACAACTAGATAAACAAGTCCTAAAGCTATAAGGGATAATAATGGTAAACTAAAAAAAGTAGTCTTTAATGTTTCAAAACCATAATTATTCATTAAAAAACGAGTCCCAAATAATACAATTAAAAACACTAAAAAGCCACCTACGTTCAAAATATTTAACCCCATTAGTTTCATTAAATTCTTATCCGTGTTTTTTATAAAAGTCTTATTATTCTGTATCAATTTAGCTTTATTACAAATCATATACGCTTTAAAAGCATCGTAAAAGGATAAACCTTTCTCCTGATCCAATTCGACTTCTATTGAAGATGCTATGTGATCAACCATTTCCATTCTGATATCTGCATAAGATATCTCAGAATTCTCTAAATAAGTATCTATAAACTGTATGTTTTCTTGACTTAACTTCATACTAATCCAAACTAAATTTAGGATTCATAAAGGTTTCCATCGTTTTAATATAATCCTTAAGTTCTTCCAATTTACTAACCGTTTCTTTATTACCTTTTTCGGTAAGTTTGTAGTATTTACGCAAACGGTTATCTACTTTTTTAACTTCGACATCCAACAACCCTTCGGCCTCTAACTTATGTAACGCAGGATACAGAGCACCTTCGGTAATATTAAGTTCACCTTTAGTAATTGCTTTCACTTTTTGCGTCATTTCGTAACCATACATTTTTTCGCTTTCATTTAAAAGCTTTAAAATAATAGTGGTCAGACTACCCTTATATAATTTTGAATTTGCCATATTACAAACATACATAATTTTCTTATGCATAATAAACTTATGTATTAATTTTTTTCTAAACAGCGGGCAAAACGGTAAAGCTTCATTATTTTTACATAAAAATTAAAACCATGTCTCAATTTAATACACTAACTATTTCGGATATCACACGTCAAACAGACCAATGTGTTACTTTGACTTTTAATGTACCAGACCACTTAAAACAAGACTACGCGTTTAAAGCTGGACAATATATTACACTAAAAACTAAAATTAATGATGCAGAAGTAAGACGTGATTACTCATTATGTTCTTCTCCGTCAAGCGGAAAACTTACCGTTGCGGTTAAAGCAGTACCAAACGGAACCTTTAGTACTTACGCTAACAACAGTTTAAAAGTTGGAGACACTTTAGACGTTGCAAAACCTCAAGGTCGTTTTGTTTTTGAACCAAAACCTACAGAAGAACGTACCATTGCAGCCTTTGCTGCCGGAAGTGGTATTACACCAATATTAAGTATTGCAAAAACAGTTTTAGAACAAGAACCTAAAAGTCACTTTGTACTGGTATATGGTAACAAAACACAAAATGACACCATATTTTTAGAAGAATTATTAGCACTACACCATAAATATGTAGATCGTTTTTACATTCAGTTTTTATACAGCCAATCTCAAGAAGAGAATGCCTTATTTGGACGTATCGAAAAAAGTACAGTTAACTTAATTGTTAAAAACAAATACAAACATGTTACCATAGATAACTTTTACCTTTGTGGACCAGAAGCTATGATTAACACTGTAAAAGAGGTGTTAATTGAAAATGATATTGCCAAAAGCAGTATTCATTTTGAATTATTTACAGCCGCTACACAAGCAACAACTGAGACTGTAACCACAAGTGAAGGCAACTCTGAAATTACGGTTACTGTAGATGATGAGTCTGAAACGTTTATCATGTCGCAAAAACAAACCATACTTGAAGCTGCATTAAAACAAGACTTAGATGCACCATATTCTTGCCAGGGCGGTGTATGTAGTAGTTGTATTGCTAGAGTTGTAGATGGTAAAGCAGTTATGAGACAAAACAACATATTAACAGATGCAGAAGTTGCAGAAGGCTTAATACTTACTTGTCAAGCGCATCCTACAACACCTACTTTAACTGTAGATTATGACGACGTATAATACATAATTATGCAGTTAGTCGATTTTAAATGATTTTAATCGAAAGCACTTTAAAACCGACCTTCAAAAAATAGAATAAGTAGTCAATCCCATAGATTTGTATCAGATTATAACACTAAAATTTGTTAGTTTAAGGGATAATATTAATTTTATATTAGTAGTTAAAATCAGAAGCCTCAATTTATATTGAGGCTTTTTTTTGTGTCCTATATTTACAATAAAAAAATTCCGTCCACTTGACCATTATTTTATCCTGTACTTCAATATTAGCAATGCAAACCAATATATAAGATCAATAAAAAAAAACATAATCACGCAGGCAAGGACTTTATATAACATTTTAATTTACACTAGACAATCTAGTATTGAATTAGCATTCAACAAGTGTTTAAATCGTGATAGTAATTTCTTTTTGAATAGAAAACAATCAAAAAACAGTTATTCACCCCTTTTAATAGCTTTTAATCGAAAGCACTTTAAAACCGACCTTCAATAAAGCCGATAAGCAGAACATCGGCTACATTTGTAACAGATTATAACGCTAAAATTTGTTAGTTTAAGGGATAATATTAATTTCATATTAGTAGTTAAAATCAGAAAGCCTCAATGTAAATTGAGGCTTTTTTTATGCTTTTAACACCGCTTTTACTCGGTCTATAATTTGCGACGGTTGTATCGTCCCCGCTACCGTTTTGTAGTCTTCGGGATATTTATTACCATAAATAGAAGTTGGCAATTTTGGATAGGCTTCTATATCTGGCACTACATTATTAGCATTTGGTTGGTTAAACGCACCAAAACCAGCATACGGATGTGTTACCCCCCAAATAGTAACCACGTTTACACCTAGCATAGCTGCTAAATGCGCGTTACCAGAATCCATACTAATCATAACGTCCAAATTAGAGATTAAATCCAACTCTTGGTTTAATCCATATTGTCCAGCGACATTAATAACGCTTTTATTATCTACCAGCAATGTATCTAGCTGTGCTTTATCAGCCTTGCCTCCAAATAGAAAAATAATGTAATCTTTCTGTAATTCCGCAATAACAGTCTTCATTTGCTCCAAAGGATACATTTTAGAGGCGTATTGAGCAAAAGGCGCAATACCAATCCATTGTTTCCTGTTTTGCGTATCAACAGCTTCTAAAATAGTTTTCGGAATGGCTTTCTTATCAGAAAACTCAGGGTTACTTAAGTCCAATTTAAACCCTAAAGCCTCAAAAACATCCGCATAACGTTGGTGGGTGCTTTTTAAAGGCGCAAATAAATCACCAGAAACCAATGCTTTTTTCTCGTTACGACCTTTATCCAACTGTTTTACAGTTTTCCCTATTAAAAACAACTTTAATATTTTTGTTCTTAACACATTGTGCAAGTCCGCAACAGCATCCACCTTTAGCTTACGTATTGCTTTTGACAATTTAAAAAGTCCCAAAACACCTTTATGTTGGTCTTTTAAATCTATAGCAAACACCTCAACATTTTTTAAATCTCTAAAAAAAGGCGCAAAAAAAGGACGTGTTAAAACTGTTAATTTAACATCAGGATATTGTTTATTAAAAGCGCGTAACACAGGTACAGTCATAGCAACGTCTCCCATTGCTGAGAGACGAATGACTAAAATATGTTTTAGTGTTTTTGACATCTAGAAACGTCTTATATAAAAGACAAGTGTGTCTTATTATTTTTGATTTCTTAATACAGGATTAAGCTCGTCGTCATTATACATTTTCATTTGCTTATACACTTTCATGTACTTGTCTCCATTTTGGATATCCGTTAATAACGTATCAATTGCAGTACTTAAATCTACACGTTGCTCTAATAAAATATCAAATTTTATTTGACAAGCCGCTTTATGTATATCAGAAGCATCGGTTCTTGTTGCTTCTTCTTCCATATGGTATACTTTTAAAGCTAAAATTGACAATCTATCAACTCCCCAAGCCGGACTTTCTGTATTAATAGTCGCATCACTTTTAGGTGTTACGTTTTTATATTGTTCTAAAAAATAACTATCAATATACTCCACCATATCCGTACGATCTTGGTTAGAAGCATCAATTTTACGCTTTAACGTTAAGGCTGCAACTGGATCTATTTGTGGATCACGAATTATATCCTCGTAATGCCATTGTACAGTATCTATCCAACATTTACGGTATAAAAGGTGCTCTAATAAATGTGTGCTTTTATCATAAATATTAGTAAACGGTTGGTCCACTGTATTAATAATATGGTACTTTTTTATAACGTCCTGAAATATGGTATTTGCTTTATCTGTAAACATCTTCTAATTTTTAAGACTGTAAAATTACATAAATTAAAATGAATTTTAGTTGGTACGTGTTTTGGCTTTTTAAATAATAGAGTAACTTTACTTTTTAAAGATCCAATAGTCATGCATATTCATAATTTATCAAAAGAAAATTCTATTTTAAATCAATTTATTGCTGAAATCAGAGATGTTTCTGTCCAAAATGACAGCATGCGTTTTAGACGAAACATTGAACGTATTGGTGAAGTTTTGGGTTATGAATTAAGCAAAGCTTTAGAATTTGAAACGAGATCTATTACTACTCCTTTAGCAACTATAACAACAGAAACTCCAAAAAATGATGTTGTTTTATGTTCTATACTTAGAGCAGGCGTCCCATTACACAATGGACTACTTAACTATTTTGACAAATCAGAAAATGCTTTTATATCTGCATACAGACATCATTTAGACAGTCCAGAAAGTTTTGAAATTGTTGTTGAGTATCTAGCGTGTCCTGATTTAACAGGAAAAACACTAATTCTTGCAGATCCCATGTTGGCTACCGGACAATCTTTAATTGCAACTTATAAAGCATTAGAGCCTTTTGGAAAACCAAAAAATGTCCATATTGTAGCTGCTATTGGTGCCGAGCCTGGTGTCGCGTTTTTAAAAGAAAATCTACCAGAAGACACTAATCTATGGATTGCTGCAATAGATAAAAGCTTAAATAACAAAGGCTATATTGTTCCTGGTTTAGGAGATGCTGGAGACTTAGCGTTTGGTGCAAAATTACAACACTAATAACACGACTGGAATAATAATTAGTAGTCCTAAAAAGACTTCTTTAAACCATTTTTCCTCAATTGTTTCTATGTAGTTGGTAATAATAACTGCTAATGGTGCAAATAGGAACAAAAATTCGCTGCCATTTTTTTGAGGTGCAAATACCGTTATTGCTGCAGCAAACATGCATGAAAAAAATAGTAATTTATAAGATGGCCTGAAGCTTCGCATTTTTTTTCTAATATCTTTTAGATAAAATAAAGACGACCATATCCCAAAGGAAAGCAACATGGTTATAACAGTTATAAACTGAAGCGAGTTATAATTACTAAAATCAAAATTAACTGCTGGGTTAATGTGTAGTGCTAAAAAATAATCATCATAAAAAATTATAGAATAGCAAATAGCCAAAACAGCAACTGCTGCCAAACCTATAAACGGAACCAAATAGTGTTTTACTGTGGTTTCAGAAAACAATAATAATGCGATAAATATTAACGGGAAAAATACAATTGCCCAAAAATAAAACAACGTCGCAATACCAATTAGCAAACTTGTGTCAAACAGTTTTTTAATAACTTCTTTCTTAGACCTAACACTAATTAAACGCCTCAAGGCTAACAATATAAAAAAGTTAGACACCATGATTTTGTAATCCGAAAACACCTGAGGTATAGCCAAAAAAAACAAAGCAAATAGTAAAATTTCGTAGTTATTTTGTTGTGATAATAAGTTTTTTGATACTATAAAATCCAGCACTAAAATTGACAAAAAAGCGATTAAAAAAACCCCTCCTAAAACCCAAATAACAGGTTCTTGAACTACTACATTTGGGTACTTAAAAGGCAACAATAAACAAGCAATTAGTGTAATACTAAAAACAATTAAAAAATTAATTGGTTTGGATTTGCTAAAAATAGTTGTAATCATTAACTCTTTTTGTATTTTTGTATTATAAATATACTATTATATAATTATGAAAGATTTTTTTGAAGCTATACAAAGCCTATTTGTTGACGTATTATTTGCTCCTTTTGACATGCTAAAAGCATTAGAATTAGAAAACTGGTGGGCAGCAAACTTTATGTCTTGGATTTTTATCACTATCGGATTTGTAGCTTTTGTATATTGGATGATCCAATTAAAAGGTTACGCAGCTAATAATGAAGAAGACAAAAGTATCTCTTCACACTCATATCTATAAAACTTATAGGTCAAACCCTATATCTTTTCTATAATACATCTTATCAAAGCTTAGTTTATCTATGCTTTGGTAAGATTTTTTTATGGCCTCTTCGTACGTGTTTCCATAACTAGTTACAGCCATAACACGACCTCCAGAGGTTACAATAGCGCCATCTTTATTTTGTGCTCCTGCATGAAACACAATAGAATCGGTTACGTTTTCTACTCCTGTAATTACTTTTCCTTTTTGATACGCTTCCGGATAACCACCAGACACTAGCATAATTGTAGTTGCTGCTCTTGGGTCTACCTCAATAGTAATTTGATCTAACGTTTGATTAGCAATAGCTTGAAAAACCTCAACTAAATCGTTTTTAAGTCTTGGTAAAACGACTTCCGTTTCAGGATCACCCAAACGCACATTATACTCGATAACCTTAGGCTCATCACCTACTTTTATCAATCCAATAAACACAAACCCTTTGTATGGTAAATTGTCTTTTTGCAAACCAGCAATCGTCGGCTTAACCACTTGCTCTTCTACTTTATCTAAAAACGCTTGGTTAGCAAAAGGCACTGGAGACACTGCTCCCATTCCTCCTGTATTTAAACCTGTATCCCCTTCTCCGATACGTTTATAATCTTTAGCTGTTGGTAATACTTTATAGTTTTTACCATCTGTTAATACAAAACAACTTAATTCTATCCCGTCTAAAAATTCTTCAATAACAACTTTAGTACTTGCTTCGCCAAACTTAGCATCTACAAGCATGCTTTTTAATTCGGCTTTAGCCTCATTTAAATCATTTAAAATAACAACTCCTTTACCTGCTGCCAGACCATCTGCCTTTAAAACAAAAGGAGGACTTAAAGTTTCTAAAAACGCATACCCCTCTTCCACAGTCTCTTTATTAAAACTTTGGTAAGCGGCTGTCGGGATATTGTGTCTGTACAAAAACTCCTTTGCAAACTCTTTACTACCTTCTAAGGTTGCAGCTGCTTGTTGTGGTCCAATAACTGCCACATTTTTAAGCGCTTTATCTGCCAAGAAAAAATCATGAATACCTAATACTAAAGGATCTTCAGGACCAACCACTACCATAGTAATATTGTTGTTTAATACCACATCTTTTATCGCTTGAAAATCGGTTACACTAACAGGGACATTTTTTGCAATTTGTGCTGTTCCAGAGTTTCCTGGTGCTACAAAAAGTGAGTTACATTTTGGACTTTGTTTAAGCTTCCATGCAATTGTGTGTTCTCTTCCTCCTGATCCTAAAATTAAAATATTCATCGTAGTAATGTTGTGTTGTTGTTGTTTCCACAAAAATAATTATTTAAAAGAATTTGATTGACTTTAAATCCAATAGTTTTTTATTTCTTTATTTTACAGAAAATATATTGCATTGAAACAATTTGAATGGTCTTTACGGTTAAAAGGATTCCCTGTTAATGAAGCTAAAAAAACACAGGCAATTATTGATGGGTTTACCAAAGCTGATTATGCCAACTATTTAAGCAAACAGTTGCAGGCTATTGTTGCGTTTCATTTAGAGCACACCCCTTTTTACAAGGCATTATGTGGCGATATAAACACTTCAGATTGGCACACATTACCTGTGTTGACTAAAACCGACTTACAGCAGCCTTTGGCTGATCGTTTGTCTGACAAATACACTGTAAAAACGGTACACAAACATAAAACATCAGGCTCTTCCGGAACCCCGTTTGAATTTGCTAAAGACAACTTTGCGCATGCCATGACTTGGGTGACGTTTATGCAACGCTATAGTTGGTTTAATATTGACTTAAACACCTCTAAACAGGCGCGTTTTTATGGCATTCCGTTAGACACAAAAGCATATTATAAAGAACGGTTAAAGGATTGGTTAGGGAATCGGTTTCGGTTTTCAGTATTTGATTTGAGCGATGCTGCTTTAGACAAAGTACTGCACAAATTTATGCGTACTAAGTTTAATTACATTAACGGTTACACAAGTGCTATTGTACAATTTGCGAAATATTTAGAGCGTAAAAACATTATTTTAAAAGACGTTTGTCCCACTTTAAAAGTTTGTATTGTCACTTCTGAAATGTTATTTGAAGACGACAAAAAATTGTTAGAAAAACAGCTTAATATTAATATTGTTAACGAATACGGTGCAGCCGAATTAGGGTTAATTGCTTTTGAAGACAAAAACGACAATTGGATGGTTAACTCTAACCATTTATACATCGAAATATTAGATAACAACAATCAACCAGTACCTTTTGGTCAACCCGGAAAAATAGTAATTACAGACTTATACAACCGTGCACATCCCTTTATAAGATACGAGCTAGGCGATTTAGGGCAACTGTCCACAAAAAGCACGTTACAGCATCCAATTTTAGAATCTTTAACAGGACGCACAAGTGATTTTATTTCGCTTCCAAGCGGAAAAATTGCAGCAGGCTTAACCTTTTATTATGTGACTAAAACCGTCATGACGAAAGAAGCTAATGTAAAAGAGTTTATAATTGAACAAATTGAAATTGATACCTTTAAAATTGATTATGTTGCTACCGAAGCCTTAAGTAAAACGCAGCAAAAAGCAGTACAATTAGCTGTAGATAAGTATTTGGAACCTAATTTAAATTTGATTTTTGAACAGAAAGCTGTTTTAGAACGGGAAGTTAGTGGTAAACTGAAACAGTTTAGGTCTGGATTGTAGGTTAAAATCGGTATTCTACCCTTAAAAGCAGCATACGTGGTAGTAACCTAACCTCTGTTGTTGAAGATCCTAAATCGCTTATAGAAAAACTAGTATACCGTTTGGTATCAAATAAGTTTTTACCGGTAATACCTAATGTTAGTTTTTTATCAATCAATTTGTATTGCGTTTCAAAATCTAAAAAATAATAAGTATTATCTGTATCTAAACTCCCAAAATGATAACGTTCGGTTTTTACTTTTGCATCAAACTTTTTACTAAAGATAAAGTTAAGATCTAAAAAAGATTGATTGTTAGTAAACTTACTATTAGCAAAAGTTTGAATTTTATTGGTTGTCCAAGCAGTACCTAAATGGTAATTAAAAACCCCTTTAAAAGCAGACCGTAATTCTAATCCATAATTATAATTACTAGACACCACTGTTCTTAAATTAGAATTGTTTACTACGTTTTTAAACTCGTTTTTAGTATACCCTAAATCTAACTTAACATTAGACGACATAAACTTAAAGTAGTAATCAAACTTGGTGTTAATAGTTAAAAACTGACTGTCTTTAATAAGTGTTTTCTGGGTTTGCGTATAGTTTTGATTAATTAGCGTGTTGGTTGACAAAAAATCATGGTTTTTAGTATAAAGCACCAAAGTGTTTGCAAAAAATCGATTTGCCCAATTACCCAATTGATAATTAAGCATCATACTAGAGGCTTTTAACTGGTTAAACGTATTTGTGCCTTTACTAAACGATCTAAATCCTGTTAACACATAATCACTGTACACGTCTAATACATTGGCATTAGTCGTATTGTAAGTATAAGTGGTTAGTATTTTATTATTACTATTTATAGTCCACTCTGCTCCTAGACTTGGATTAATATAAAAAGGGGTTTGTTGGGTAGACGTATTGTTACTGCGTAATGTATTAAACAACTGATGCGCTTCAAGGTTACCACTAAATGCAATATTATCTAGTTTTATCCTATATTTGCTTTTAAAATATAAATCATTAACCTGATATTTAGTCTGATTTTGGTAATCTATTGGCTGATGTAATGACACATTATCTTCCAATAGTGTAAAACTAGTGTTTAATTTATCCTCTCTAAACTGATTACCAAGTTGTAACTCTAATAAATGTCCATTTGATTTACGGTCTAAAATATGGGCATTTACACCAACAAACTGCATTTGGTTACTACTAACCTGAAAGACATTATTTGCAGTATTATACTCCGGAAATAAATCTTGATATAAAAACTGATTTATAGTATAATTTTGTGGCTTTTTTTCGGTTATAAATCGACCAGTAAGCAACAGTACCTTTTTGTCTTTAAACTTATTAGTATAATTTATTTTTTGATCAAAAAAAGTATTGTTTTGTTCTAAATTTTGAAGTGTAGACACACCATTAAACACTAAATTAGCATCATTATTATAATTTCCATTATTGTACTTTGTAGTGGACTCTAACATTTTAGTCTTAGAAGGCTTGTAAATAAAATCCAACTTCCCAAAAGCTAATTGTCTTTTATTATCCAACTTATAATCTTCCGTGTTAGTAAAACTGTTTGTATTGGTGGTAATATTATCCACTTGATTTCTAAAAAAAGAGGTTTCATCCCAATTAAAAAATCCTAACGTTTTTATCTTTAATTTATCAGATGGGTTAAATATGGCATTTAAAGAGACTAACTCGGCATTATTAAAATTGGTGCGTTCTTTTTTAAAATTAGAATCCGAATCCGATAACCCTATTAAATTACCAACCGACTGGTTATCTCCGATACTTCCTGGCTGATTAAACCTAAATGGTTTTATTAATTGCTGAATGTCTCCAGTAGCATTATATCCAATACTATTGGCATTAGCTAAAAAATAGTATTTATTTTTCTTTCCAAAATTCATTAAATTGGCCTTGTATTGATAAAAACTATCGTTACCAACATTAGCTTCTAGATTACCAAACCAAATGCGTTTTGACTTATCGTTTAATTTTAAGTTTAAAGCCACCTTATCGCTTTCTTCAATGCCTTTAAGTAAATGATTGTTGGAGTAGTTTTGCAACACCTCAACCGCTTCAATGGGATAAGCAGGCATGTTTTTGGATAATATTTTATACCCTTTTTCAAAAAGATCATCACCATCAATCATTAGTTTTTCAATCTCTTTATTACCAACTTTTATAGTACCCTCACTATCTACAGTTAAACCGGGTATTATTTTTAATAAATCTTCAACTGTTTGCTCGTTGCCTTTAGTAAAAAATTTAGTTTTAAATGTTATGGTGTCTTTTTTAATAACTATTGCACGTTCCGACTTAATAACAACCTCGTCCAGCGTAAATGGTTGTTCTTCCAACAAGACGTTTATGGTCTTATTGTGTTGACCCTCATCTAAAACTAACGGTACAATTTTAGTTTTATAGCCTAAGGCATTAAAAACCATATTAAATTGACCTTGGTTTTGGGCTACCAACTTATAGTTTCCATTATTGTCTGAGTACGTATAACTAATTATACGATTGGATAGTGTGTCTTTTATTGTAACACTAACAGAATACAAACTACCATTACTATCCGATACAGCACCAGACAACGTTGTCTGCCCAAAACCAATGGTTTGGAACACTAACAGTAATGTTATAAAAATTAGTTTTTTCAATATTACTATTGTTTTTTGTCTTCCCATTCAAACAACAACTCACGTCCTTGCCTTTTATTAAAGGTGTCTACTGAAACATTTGTCCCTCTGTCTTGTCTTGATTTTAGATTGTTTTTAAAGTTATTCATCTTTTTATTAAACACCTCTTCTCTTAATGCTACAAACGCTTTTAAATCTATGTTTACATCATGCTTATCTTGATTAAGCGTTTTTTCATTAATTACTTTTTTACTTATTTTAGTTACAATCCATTCAAACTTATGTGTTTCGTCATACATATCTAAAATTAAACCTGGTAATCCATGAAATTTCCATGGTCCAAAAGTAATGGCAATATCATTAGTATACCATGCTATATAATTACGACCTCTAAAACTTGTTGTTGCTTTATTACATATATATGTGCCTATTTTAAGGGTGTCGGCATGGCTTAGATCCCACTGCAATTTTGGGAGTGCTTCGGTTACTAAATACAAACTCTTGTCAAACGTTATAGTCTCTGTAGAGGATAGCTTATTTGTATTAAGGTTTGTATAGTTTCGTTTTATGACATTTTTTTTACCAACAACAATAGTTTCGTTTATTTCCGAATCATCCCGATCGTCTTTTGTTGCTTTATCTTCATCAAAAGGCATTTCGTAATAATTAGATTTATTTTCTTTTAGGTACGGTATTAAAATTCCTTTTTTAGAGAGAGGAATATAATTATTGAAATTAACCGTGTATTCTATTTGGTATTGGTTGTTCAGGGTATCTATTTTAGTAGCTCCCTCGTTGTTTTGAGCCCTAGTTAGACTAACAAAACATAAAATTATTATTAAAATGTTGATTTTCATAGTGACATTTTAGTTGTTTTCGAGTGCTTTAACTTCCCATTCGTAACTAATTTCTTGTTGGGTATTTCTATTTGGCAGATTCATCTCAACCGAACTGTTTCTTGGTAATTTAGACCTCATTTTTTTTTCGATGTCTTTCAAATACTGTGCTTTGGCTTTAATAAAACTTTGAAGCTCCATGGCTTCATCTGTATTAATTGAATCTATTATCACCGGAGAAACACTAACTTTTTTTGCTCGATAACTAACTATATTCTGCTCATCATTAGCCTCTAAAATCAATCCTGGTAAGCCTTGTAATTTCCATGGGCCAAATCTGACTGGAATATCTTGCGTAAACCAAGCATGATAAGTCCTTCCTCTAAATTTTCCAATAGCCAACTGACACTTAAATTCTCCAATTATTTTGGTACTGTCTTGAAGCTTCCATGGAACAACAGTTGTTTTTTCTTTTGTAATAGGTGTTTGTTTAAAGAATATTTCTTGATTAAATAATGAGTCTTTTTCCAAATCATTTAAAACAAAGCGATCAGTCTTTGAACTCAAAATGACTGTCAAACCACCTGTTTCCTCATCAGTAGTCATTTCTGAATCACCTTCAACCTTTTTAAGCGCTGTAAATATAGATTGTGTCGCATTAAAACGTAACGTTTTAACAGTATGAAACTCCCCTGAGAAATTTTTACTGACATCATACTCCACATATCCGCTAGTTTGACAGAGGGTATTTACAGAAAACAAAAGACATATAGCACTAACTTTATACATGTTTCTAGTGTTTGTTTAGATTGGAAATAACAACATAGCTATTACATAAGTACTATAAAGGCATGTCTAATCCGTATTTAAATTGACACGAAGTATCAAATAAACACAGTGTGTCAACCAAAAATTAAAATACTAGCGCTAGTTAAAATTAAAATGCGTCAAAAATTGGTTTTTTAATGACTAAATCAAACGAGTTTCTAATTGACAAAGCTAAACTATGTTTTTTCTTACAGATAGCTAATAAATTAATCGATTTTTTTATGCCTTTTGTCGAAAACATGCTGTTTCGCTCAATTCTTGCTGTGGTAAAAACCACACCTTTGTGTTTTTTAAGTGTTTACAAACGTAATTACTGTGTTTTTCCTACAATTTGTAAGCTACTTTAAACATGATAATTCTTGGTAAAATAAAAGATTGACTATCCTGAATCAAAAAGTCACTAAAGTTATTGGTTTGTCTAAATTTAACATCAAAAATATTAGTGGCACTAAGCTCAAAACCCCACGGACTATCTTCGGTTTGATAAAACAAGCTGGCATTAGCCATATCAAATTGATTGGTGTTGTTTGTTGTTTTGTTATTAAAGGTATCTAAGCTGTAGTCTGCTTTAAAAATAAAGTTGTTTAAAAAATCATATTCTAAATTGGTAAAAAAACTGGTATTTAAAAATTGAGTAAGATTTCCTCTAGATTTATAATTACTAGTAACATACTTATAACCAACCTCAATATTGGGATGGTTTTTAAAATTGGTTTCTAAGCTTAGCGTATTATTAAAATCTTTAGAACTATTTAAACTAGTATTTTGATTTACAATTTGATAGTAATCATTATAACTCCATCTAGAATTAAATTTCAGCTTTAGCTTCTTAATACTTTTAGAAATACGACCGGATACATTAACAGTTTGCTCCGGCTGATCAAACATAACAGATGTACTAAACTGCTCGATACCCTGTAATTGTATTGTGTTTTTTATGCTTTTTATACGCTTATTATACGTTGTACTTAGGTTATAATTTAACCCTCTAAACAAACTAAATCTATGATAACTAATACTTGCCGAATGGAATAATGTGTTGCTTAAATTAGCATCCCCTTTATAGACGCTATTAAAATTGTTTAACACAAAATTATTAGCGATCCTGGTAACAGCAGGAAAAGTAGCGTCTAGCTTGTATTTTACACTTATTTTCTCAGAATTACTAAATTCTATTTTACTTGTAAATTGCGGTAAAAACAACGTTTTAGAGTTAGCATTACGATTGGAAAAGGCATTGACTTGCCAGTTATAAAAATGAAGATATGCTGCAGGCTTAAATGTCGCAATCCCTATTTGAAACTTGTACTCCAAGCCTAAATACGTATCTATTAAATTATAATGCAACTGATTATTAAAACCGGCAGTTTCAAAATTATTAATAGTCCCATCACTAAGCTGTTGTAAATCTGTAGTATTAAAACTATTAAATGCTGCATTTATACCCAAAGACATGTAAACGTGATTAAAATTATTTAGCACCCAATAGTCTTTTAAAATAGTATTGAAACTATTGGTGTTTACTGTTTTAGTCTGCTTTATATTATAATTTATATCCGTTTGCAAGGGTATTAAACCCTGTAATATTTGTTGGTCCGTCAACCAATTAGTTATAGGCTGATCGTTTTGATAACTATATGTACTTTGCAACGTTGCAGTGTGCGTTTTAGATAGCTTCCTGCTATAACTTAGATTTTGCTTTAGATTTAATCCTGTAACATTGTTAGTGGTGCTAATGGTATTATCCTGTGATGGATTAATAGTATTTATTACCCCTAAACCTTTGTTATTAGTCACTTTTACTACCGTGCTTACATTTAGGTCTTCTTTTACGGTTGGTTTATACTCTAAAGTTACTTTTCCTATTGTAAAAAAATTATCCAACGCATTGTTATCAAAACGTTGCTCCGTAAATGGCTGATCAATGTTTTGATAGGTATTTAGGGTATTACTTGCTGTCGTGTTTTTTTCGTTATTAACAATCGCGTAAGCACTTAAATCTGTAGCAGCGTTAATGGATTGCCTGATGTTAAATGCCCCAAATTGGTTGGTGCTAGACTTATAGTCTTGATTATCTAAAAACTGCGCAAAATCGCTGCGATATAGTTTAAAATAGCTTCCTGCATCCGTTAACAACTTACCAATACCACCTTCAAACTCTAAATAGTCTTTTATGGTAAAACTTTTAACGCCTGTGTTATTAAGATCACCAATAACGTTAACATTGGTTTTGGGGCTGTAATAGAAAACACTTGGATGCAACACATAGCGGTCTTTAATACCTGCACCAGCCTCTATGTCTCCAAACATAAAGTTTTTTTTGTCCTCTTTTAATTTGATATTTAAAGCCATGTCATCGCTATCTTGCAAACCTTTTAACATAGCCACATCACTATAGTTGTCTAAAACCTCAACTTTATCTACTGCATCCGCAGGAATATTATTAATTGCTAATTTACTATTACCCGTAAAAAAGGTTTTATTCTCCACTAAAACTTTAGTGACTTTAGTACCATTAACCGTGACATTACCGCTACGATCCACGTCTACACCTGGTAATTTTTTAAGGACATCCTTAAGTTTACGCTCTTCACCTGTTACAAATTTATCCGTTAAATAAATAATGGTATCCTTTTTTACCACCATGGGCGGTGTATACTTTATAGTCACCTCATCTAATTGGTTTAGATTTTCTTTTAAAACGATATCTTTGAAGGTGTCTTTTTCTAAATTAAGATCTTCAATATTGGGTAAAAACCCTAAATAACTTGTTGTGACGGTATAATTTTGATTTTTTTGTAACTTTAAGTTATAAACCCCATCCTGATTTGTGATTGCAAAAGTAACATCTACACCGTCTGCACTTGGCACTGCTAATAGATTAGCATATTGCAAGGGTTGCTGTAAACTGTCCAAGACTTTACCTTGGATGGTAATGGTTTGGGCTTGTAGAGAAAATCCTGCTGTTAGAAGCAGGAATATTACAACATTGAACTTAAGGTTACAAACCATATCTATAATTAATTTCTAGACATATTTGTAGCTTTTTTAACTACTTTATTAAACTCAATTTGAGAGATGTTTTTTCCTTTTTTGGGTAATTCTATTTTTATTTGATCATTACTAAATGAAATAGATTTTAAATAAGTCACAATACGTCCCTTTGTTAATTCCATAATTAATCCAGGTAAACCAGCATAACCTTCAGGTCCAGAATTAATATTTATTTCTGGAGTATACCAAGCAACAACCTCAACCTCGACATCTCCCCTTCTAGTTTCTACTATTTCTTTTTTTGTAGCTTTAAAACATTTGTAACTACCTACGTTTTTTGACTCTTTAGTTAACGTCCAACTGTTTATTGTGTCTTGTGATTTTACCAAAAAAATTTCTCCTAAAAAATCTTTTCTTATAACAGTCTCTTTGGTATTTAAATTAAAATAAATATCACCCTGGATCCCTGCTACAATTCTTGCCATTTTCAATCCCATTCCATCAACCTCCGATGATTCCAAAAAAACATTCTCTTTAAATAGAGTAAAATGCTTATTAAAAGATAGTTGATATTCTAATTTAGACAAATTCTCTTCCATTAATTTTATATGCCCTTTTACCTCTACAGAAACATTAGTTTCTTCAGTAATTGACTTTTTTAAATAAATAGCTATACCATTTTCGCTTTGTCCAAAGCAAACAAATGAGTAAAAAAATAAAAATATAATTATATTGATTTTCATATATAAATGAGTAAAAAATATTGACTGACCTATAAAGATCAGTCAATGTGATAATAAAACGAAATAGTTAGAGAAGTAATAGTATTATTGAACAATAACTTTAATCTTTTGAATATGAATTTTGTTACGGTATTTAATTTATAACCCAATTTGTTTTAATTGCAATTTGATAAAGTCATTACAAGAAATAATTTTTCCTTTTTTTGGATAAAAACGACTTGGATCAACTTCTACATTATATTTAATTTTATCAGCATATAAGATAATTTTACCTATTTGCACTTCTAAAATTAAACCAGGTAGATTATTAAAACCAATAGGCCCAAAACCAATAGGTACATCCAAAGTATACCAAGCAATAACTTCTTCTTCAATTAAACCTGATCGTGTCACTTTGGTTACTAAAGTTGTGGCTTTATAAACCTTGTGTCCATCAATGTCTTTATTAACATTATGTAAATCCCATTTAAGGCTATCCATATGACTTTCGATTAGATACAATTTATCGTAGGTTGTCGTTTGTCTGACTGTTTTTTTATCTTTAAGACTGGCAAAAAAAACACCATCAGTTTCTCCTAATGAAGAACTAAGCTTTGTAATTAACTCGGAATTATCATTATCGCTATTTAGTATTTTGGTCTCCTCAAAAAAAGATACACTGTCATTAAACACCAACTTATACTCTTTAGTTAACATGTCGTTTTGAACTATTTTCAAAAGTTTTAAAGCTTTATTTTCAACTGAAGCATTTTCATCATTATTTAAATTATCAAAATTTATCGTTGTAGATTTTTTATAAGTTACTTCTATATTGTTTTGTGCATTTAAAATAAGAAAGAAAAAAAATAGTATTGAAGAAAAGAAAAATTTCATAATTTTTATTGTGTTTTAATTTTGTTAAAAAATTAAGGAGATTATCATTTTCACATAATCCCCTAATTTTTATTGCCTATAAATTTGACATTGCTTCACAAGCCATTCTAAAAGATTCAAATTGTTCAAAAGTCATTTGTTTCCCCATGATTCTTTCTACTTCAAAACCTAATTCAACACAAGGTTCTGAGTACTCTATCTCTTCAATCAATATTTCCGGAGCCATACTCATCATAAATACCGCAACAAAAGTTAATCCTAATAATTTTTTCATAATTTCTAAAATTTTAAATCAGTATTTTATTTTAACTGATTGGTTAATAATTTAATAATTAGCCGATAAAATTTAGTCGAGAGGATTAATTAATAGTTAGTCTTCTATCAATTAAAATAGTAATGTTAAGTCGAAATAAAAATAAAAAAACTAGCGCTAGTTAAAACATTAATGCTGTGTCAAAAAAAGATAATTTGCTCGACTAAAAACAAACCCACTTTTTATAACACAAATCGAAACTAGGAATTATATTACAAAACGTGTGTTTTTTAATCGTTTTTTTTGCGCCTTATCGAAAACAGTGTGTTTTATTCGTTTTTAGATGTGGTAAAAACCACACTTTGCTGTTTTTGACGCTATTACGGTTATAAAAAGCTGTTTTTTTTATGATTTATAATTACCCTCTTGGTTTGCAATTGCAAACGTAACTGCGCAAACCTCCGAAACAGATACTGCTAATAGATTAGCATATTGCAAGGGTTGCTGTAAACTGTCCAAGACTTTACCTTTTATGGTAATGGTTTGGGCTTGTAGAGAAAATCCTGCTGTTAGAATCAGGATTAAATTTAAAATAATTTTGTAATGCATTAGATAATGTTATAATCTTTTTTATTAAAATTTATTTCTAAAAGCTGTCATATATTTTTGATTAAATTCATTTAAAGAAATAGTAGTTTCCTTACTAATTTCAGGGTATTCTATATTAACATTCTCTTCTTTTTTATAAGAAACCATAAGAAATGAGATAGGGCCTTGCTTTAGCTCTAATATTAATCCTGGCAAAAAACCATAACCTAATGGCCCAAAGGAACATGGGATATCACTTGAAAACCAAGCTTCAATATTAAGCTTATTTTCTTTTTTAGAATTAACATTAATAATAGTTGATGTACCAATAGCCTTTAAGCAATTAAACTCTCCTATTTTCTTTGTTGAATCACTTAAAATTTTCCAAGTTATTTTATCCTTGCCTTCATTGATATAGTACTTTTCTTCACCTACAATTTTTAATCTTAAAGAGTTAATTGAATCTTTACGTTGAAAATACACACCATCAGATACTATTTTTTTCGCAATATCATATGGCATTTCAAACCCCTCTATTGGTAAAGATTTAACAGCTTCAAATTTCGAATATTTTTCATTGTATTCGAGTTTCAGTTCAATATAGTTTGCCTGTTTTCTAACTTCATCAAAAAAATCAACAATTTGCTTTTTTGCGTCCGGTTTATCTTTATAAATATCGGCAATCTGCACACTATATTTTATTTTTCCAGATGTTTGAGCAAGAGTCAAAATACAGTTACCCAAAACAAATAATAGAAATATACTTTTTTTCATATATAAATAATTAAAAAAAACTAAAAGCCTTAATTAGTTTGATAAACCATTGTATTCACTTTCGCTTATTATTCTTCCTTTTAATTTAGGTGTTTTTATAACGGTATCTTTTTTAGTATTTAACTTAAGGTCCGTCATTTGATATATAATATCTCCAATTTCTAAATTAATAATCAAACCCGGTAAATTGCCATATCCAGCAGGACCAAAACCAACAGGAATATCCAAAGTATACCAAGCAGTAACTAGTTGAACAATTAGCTGATCACCATTTTTTCCTGCCATATATTTATACTCTGTTGTTGCTTTAAAACAGTGCTGATTACCTATTTGTTTTGCTATTTTGGTTAGCTTCCATTTTGTGTCATTTATATCTCCTTTTATAATTAATGCCCCCCTTCACTTTTTAGGGTGTTTACACGCAAGTGGGTTACTAAGTTTGTATAAATAACGCCTGTTGCACCCATAGCTTCTGTTATATTAAAGCCAGAATTGGCATCATTAGTCATTATTCTGTTTTTTTCAAAACTTGAGGCTGTAGTGTTAAATTTTAAGGTGTAACTTATTGGCACCGCCAACTCAATAAATTTTTTATGCGCATCTTTTATATGTTGCGCAGTAGTATCCATCTTTTTTTTATTTGCTAGTTCATTTGCAAATGGATTATTGTGGACTGAACATGAATATTGTACTTCTGCAGAAATGTTTTGAGAAACTATTGATGTAGAAAAACAAAGAAGATTATTATAAAAATATTTTTTAACATGTAATTTAAGCTAATTTTTAATTAACCTTTCACTCATTTCTAACCCAATGTCATCAAATTCTTCAATAGATACTTTTTCTCCTTTAGTAGGTTTAGTTATTTTAATATTTATAATTTTTAAATTAATTTTTTTAGTTTGGTAAATAAATTTTCCCACTTTTAATTCTAAGATTAAACCAGGTAAATTACAATATCCAGCAGGTCCAAAATTTGCTGAAATACTAGGAGTGTACCAAGCTATAACCTCTTTTTCATGAACACCACTACTGTTTTTTATTTTTTTAACAGTCGTTGCTTTATAACACACAAAATCATTAATTGTTTTTGTTTCTTTTGTTAATTTCCATTTTATAGAATCAATTTTGCTTTCTACTAAAAAAAGTTCTCCAAATGCCTCTTTTTGATCTAAAATAATGTTTTGGCTAAGATCAGTATAGATAATCCCTTTACCTCCTATTATAGACGCTAAATTTAGATTACCATCGTCCTCTTTAAGTTTTTTTACTTGTTTAAATTTAGATTTATTATCCTTAAAATCCAATGTAAACTCTACTATGTGATTACTTTCTAATATTTTTTTTATTATATCTTTTCTTTTTGACGGAAGTGTATCATATTTTCCAGAATTATAACTTTCACTAACCTTTTTTAAATCCATAGCACCATGATAAGTTATGCTTCCGTTATTTTGACAAAAACTTTGAATAGAAAATATCATTGTGATATAAAGTACTGCTTTTTTCATAGTTATTTTTTTATAAAAGAGGTTATTTTAATTAAAATATAACCTCTTTTAAATATATTTTAAAGCCCCATGCAACTATCATAAATAGCGCCATGAATTGCATGTTGTAAATTTGGATGTAAGTCCTCTCCTACTTCCACTTGTAAAGCTTGAACTGCTTCAAGACCTTCTTGGTAACAATCATCTTGTTTGTTTTTTTCTAACATTTGATTTGAAGAAGTCATACTCATCATAAATAACGCAACAAAAGTTAATCCTAATAATTTTTTCATAATTTCTAAAATTTTAAATCAGTATTTTATTTTAACTGATTGGTTAATAATTTAATAATTAGCCGATAAAATTTAGTCGATAGGATTAATTAATAGTTAGTCTTCTATCAATTAAAATAGTAATGTTAAGTCGAAATAAAAATAAAAAAACTAGCGCTAGTTAAAACATTAATGCTGTGTAAAAAAAGATAATTTGCTCGACTAAAAACAAACCCTCTTTTTATAACACAAATCGAAACTAGGAATTTTATTACAAAAAAGCTTTTTCTTAACCGCTTTTTTCTTACATTTCATCGAAAACAACCCAAAATACTCATTTTGTACTGTGGTAAAAACCGCACCTTTCTGTTTTTGATGGTGTTACGGTTGTAAAACGTGATGTGTTTTTGTGATTTATGAAGTGCTTTTTAATTTACTTTGTAGATACAATCAATTTTGATTTAACAAAAAACTGCTCCCTTATAAAAATAAGCATTCGGTATAAAGATTTAAAAGTAGAAAAACCTAATCCTTTTTTATATACCCAATAATTATGCTGCAACAACTCTATTTTATTTGAAGACATAGAGTCGGGTCTAACACGATAGTAAGCCAAAGACTCCTGAATACCTAGAGCAGGTTTACCGGACTTTTTAATGGCAGACAACCATAATAACCAATCTTGACGTTTACGTAGGTTAGGCGCCATTATTTTGCCTAATATTTTAGCATTATAAACACCTGTTAGGTTACCAATGTAATTGGTTTTTAAATATTTGTTATAGCTAAGCTTTGGTAATACTTTGACTAATTTATGAAGCGGTTTGCTATACTGATCAATTTGCTCATAACTAGTGTAAGACACTGCGCAATTATTAGCTAACATAAACTTAATTTGAACTTCCAATTTATTAGGCTTCCACAAATCGTCAGCATCCAAAAAAGCAATAAAATCTCCACTAGCAGTAGTAATCCCCTTGTTTCTGGAGACTGCCGCACCAGCATTGGTTTGATTTTTTAAGACTATAATATTAGAAAACTTATTACTGTACTTATTGGCTAATGCTAGAGTATTATCTGTAGAGCAATCGTCTATTAATAACAACTCCCAATTAGAATAGGATTGATTTAATATACTAGCTACTGTTTCCTCTAGAAAGTCTTCTGAGTTATATATTGGTGTTATTATGGAAACTAATGGTGTCATTTATTAATAAGCTTCTTTCTGACCTCTAAAAACATTAATCATAGTTTTAAAAATGATTTTAATGTCTAATACTAGCGACCAGTTTTCTATATAATAATTATCAAATTTAATACGATTAATAATGTCTTCGTCATTTTTAATTTCGCCTCTAAACCCTCTTATTTGAGCTAATCCAGTAACACCTGGTTTTACGTTATGTCTAAAGATAAAATTATACTTATCAATTTTTTTAGAGTAGTCGTCCGTGTATGATAACATATGTGGTCTAGGACCAACCACACTCATATCTCCTTTTAAAACGTTATAAAATTGAGGAAATTCGTCTAAACTAGTATGACGTAAAAACTTCCCGATTTTGGTAACTCTACTATCATTTTTAGTAATATAAGTCCCTTCTACTTCTTTATTAATTTTTAAAGATCTAAACTTATAACAATAAAACTCTTTATAGTTTATACCGTTACGTTTGTGCTTATAAAATAATGGTCCTTTAGATTCTAACTTAATTAAAACAAACAAAATAGGTGTTAACCAAGACAAGACTAAAACAAGAATTATTAAAGCAAAAATGACATCAAAAAGGCGCTTTACAAATTTATTAAAGTCATTATTTAAAGCCACTTCAGGCATTGACAAAATAGGCAAGTAATTGTAATAGTCTGTTTTTAATCTTTTGGTAAGTAGCTTATTGGTTGTAGGTATAAATTTAATATTACAGTGATTAATCTCTGCATACTTAACGTAGTCATTAACTTGTTTTTCTGTTAACTCGTCAATTGCACAATAGATTTCGTCAATTCCTTTGTCTTCATTTAAAAACTTAAAACTCTCTGCTATATTACCAGTAAACTCGTGATTATCAGAATTAGCAAATATCCCCTTAATACTATACCCTAAAGCTTTACGTTTTGTAAACAACTGCGTCAATTCTTGCGCACCTTCACCTTTTCCAATAATAACAACACGTCTTACATTACCACTTAAAAATGTACGGAACGACTTTAAGCCATAAAAACTTACTAATTTAACGGTACTAATCCCCACAAAACAGGACAACAAATACTCTAATGTTGTGTACGATTGTACATCAATACTTCTAAACACACCCATAAAAGCATATACTATTATTGTAAATGCTAAGCACTGTTTAATTATAACTGAAAAAATATTAATGGGCGATGTGTACCTATAAACTTCGTAAAATTTTAGAAAGGACGAAGATGCCAACCAAAGAATAGTGACATATATAAAGTATAATACATGTTTATTATTAAATAAATCTATCGTAAAATAATCAAGTTTTGATTGATTAAAATTGAAAAAGTAAAACGCTAAACCATTAATGACTACAAGATCAAAAATGATAAGAAAAGGTCTTAGCAACCAAGAGTACCTTCCGCGTTTATACTCCATAAGCTATTACTTGTTATAGTTTGAAAAATCTTTATGCTCGCTTTTATGTAGTTCTGCTTCAGTTAAATTTTTAAAGTAATCATACGTTTTTTTCATCCCTTCTGCTCTACCTACTTTAGGCTCCCAACCTAATAGGTTTTTAGCCAAAGTAATGTCTGGTTGACGTTGCATTGGATCGTCTACAGGTAAATCTTTATATATCACCTTTTGAGTTGTTCCTGTTAGACTAATAATCTCTTCTGCAAAATCTTTAATTGTAATTTCGTGCGGGTTACCAATATTAACAGGGTTTACATAATCACTTAATAACAATCTATAAATACCTTCTACCTGATCTGTAACATAACAAAATGAACGTGTTTGAAAACCATCTCCAAACACAGTCAAATCTTCTCCACGAAGTGCTTGCCCCATAAATGCTGGTATTACACGACCATCATTAAGTCGCATTCTTGGTCCATATGTGTTAAAGATTCTGACAATACGAGTCTCCAATCCATGAAACCTATGGTAAGCCATGGTTATAGACTCTTGAAAACGTTTAGCCTCATCATAAACACCTCTTGGTCCGATAGTATTTACATTTCCATAATAATCTTCTGTTTGAGGATGTACTAATGGATCTCCGTAAACTTCAGAAGTTGATGCTATTAGTAACCTTGCTTCTTTTGCTTTAGCTAAACCTAATAAATTATGCGTCCCTAAACTACCCACTTTAAGTGTTTGGATAGGAATTTTTAAATAATCTATTGGACTTGCAGGAGATGCAAAATGAAGGATATAATCTAAATCCCCTTCTATATTTATAAAATTTGTAACATCATGCTGAATAAAAAGAAAGCTTGAATTTGAAGACAAATGCGCTAAGTTTTTTGAATCCCCTGTTATAAAATTATCCATTCCGATAACAAAATACCCTTCGGCAAGAAACCGATCGCATAAATGTGACCCTAAAAAACCTGCTGCTCCTGTAATTAAAACTCTTTTTTGACTCATTTATCTTCCTATTGACACATATTTAAATCCTTCGTTTATGACGTCTTTAACATCATACAAATTACGACCATCAAAAATGGTTGGGCTTGACATTACCGTTTTCATTTTACTAAAATCTGGTGTTCTAAATATACTCCACTCTGTTGAAATAATTAAAGCATCTGCGTTTTTTAACGCATCGTACATACTATCTGCAAAGTTAATTTTATCTCCTAATTTACGTTTAACATTTGGCATAGCCTCAGGATCAAACGCGCTAATATTACAACCCGCTTCTAAAAGTGCATCAATCATGTATAATGATGGCGCTTCTCGAATGTCATCTGTTTCTGGTTTAAAGGCTAATCCCCAAACAGCTATGTTTTTTCCTTTTAAATCATTATTAAAATGAGATTCTATTTTAGGAATTAACACCAATTTTTGTCGTGCATTAACGTTAATTACTGCATCTAATATTTTAAAGTTATAATTGTTGTCTAATCCAGATTTATGAAGTGCTTTTACATCCTTTGGAAAACAGGATCCTCCGTAACCAATTCCTGGAAACAAGAAACGTTTACCAATTCTAGAATCTGTACCCATACCAATTCTAACCTTGTCTACATCTGCACCTACTTTTTCGCAAAAGTTAGCAATCTCGTTCATAAACGTGATTTTAGCTGCTAAAAACGAGTTAGACGCATACTTGGTCAGCTCTGCCGACTTTTCATCCATAATAATTATTGGATTACCTGACCTTACATAAGGCTTGTAAAGCTTTTGCATAAGCGCTGTGGCACGATCACTACTTGACCCTACAACGATGCGTTCTGGCTTTAAAAAGTCGTCCACAGCAAATCCTTCTCTTAAAAATTCTGGGTTAGATACGACATCAAAATCTACTTTTGCGTGTTTGGCTATCGCTGCTTTTACTTTATCAGAAGTACCTACTGGAACAGTACTTTTATCTACAATGACTTTGTAATCTTTAATTAACTTTCCGATGTCATCTGCTACACCTAGAATATATTTTAAATCAGCAGACCCATCTTCATCTTCCGGAGTAGGTAATGCTAAAAATATAATATCACCGTGCTCTAAACCTTCTTCTAAATTAGTTGAAAATTTAAGTCTATTGGCTTTTATATTACGTTCAAACAATACATCCAAATGAGGCTCGTAAATTGGCACCTCTCCAGCTTTCATTTGTTTTACTTTATCTTGATCTATGTCTATACAAAGTACTTCGTTACCTGTTTCGGCCAGACATGTTCCTGTCACTAAACCTACGTAACCTGTACCAATTACTGCTATTTTCATTATGTATTATACTATTTTTTTATCAAAAACTTCGAAATCTGAATTCATACTTAAAAATTCAGGTACTATTTCTTTCATTTTTATGACTATCGCGTTTTTATTGTCCTCATTTGCAATTGCGATTAATTCTAAAACATCTTTCTCGATCTGCATATGAGAGCAATTTTCCACCTTAGCAATCATGATTTTTTCATTATAAGTTGGAAGTGTTGTAGATTTATCGCTCAATAGTTCTTCGTAAAGTTTTTCTCCAGGCCTTAAACCGACTACTTTTATGTCTATTTCTTTGTACGGTGTAAATCCTGCTAATCTGATAATTTTTTTAGCTAGATCAATAATCTTAACCGCCTCTCCCATATCAAAAATAAAGATCTCTCCACCATTACCCATTGCACCTGCTTCTAAAACTAATTGGCAGGCTTCCGGAATAGTCATGAAATATCTAATAATATCAGGATGCGTAATTGTTAATGGACCCCCTTCTTCTATTTGACGTTTAAATAAGGGCACTACAGAACCATTACTTCCCAATACGTTTCCAAAACGAGTCGTTACAAAATGTGTTTGACATTTTTTTTCAGAAGCCACCTTGTTTTGTAACGCTTGGATATAGATTTCGGCAATCCGTTTAGAAGCTCCCATAACATTACTAGGGTTTACAGCTTTATCCGTAGATACCATGACAAATTTTTCAGCATTAAAACGACAGGATAAATCAGCTACATTTTTAGTACCTAATACGTTAGCAAATATAGCTTCAGATGGGTGTCTTTCCATTAAAGGAACGTGCTTATAAGCTGCTGCATGATACACTACCTGTGGTTTATATTTACTAAAAACATCCTCAAGCACATCCACTTTTCTTACATCTGCAATAATAGCTTCAAATTCTAGACCAGGAAAATCATGCTTTATTTCTAACTGAATGTTATATAGAGGAGATTCAGCTTGATCTAAAATCAATAACTTACTTGGTTTATAACTTGCAACTTGTCTAGCAATCTCACTCCCTATAGAGCCAGCTCCACCAGTAACTAAAATACACTTGTTAAAAATTTCTTTAGCGACCAATTTATTATCTAACTTAATTGGATCTCTTTCTAAAATATCTTCAATTTGTATCTTCTGAATTTGATTTGAAAGCGTTGTGTTTTTCTCAATATCCGATAGTAAAGGCGCTCTAAACACCTTATAATTATGTTCTAAACAACTATCTACGATTTTAATATTTTCCTCTTTGGTAAGTGTGCTATCTGCTATTATTAAGGCTTGTGCATTATTTATTCTTAATAATACTGCGGTTTTGCGATTTAAGTGAGTGATTGGTAATCCTAATATTTCTTTACTTTTATTTTTACCGTCTTTATCTATAAAACCTAATACCTTATATCTAGAAGGTTTCTCTGATTTTAAAGCACTTGCTATTGCTATTGCATTTTCCCCTGTACCATAAACTAAAACATTTAATCGAGCTTCTTCTTCCGAATATTGTTGGTAAACTTCAAAGACTTGTTTCACTAAAATTCTAAATAAAAACAATCCACAAAAAGATACTATTGAATAGATAAAGAGCTGTGGTATCGAGAATAAATCTTCTCCATATAAAAACAAGTATCCATAATAAACTCCCAATGCAGCCAATAATGTTGCTAAAGACGCTAAAAAGAATTTTGCAGCATCAATAAAAGTTGAGTGTCTAATTAACCCCGCGTAAGTCCTAAATAGAATAAAAAACAACACATTAATTAACACTATAATAAGCTCTTCTTTAGAAAACCCCAAGTTAAAAAATGAAGCTTTCTGAATTTTGCTAACAATTATCTTTGTAAAAAACAAAGATATCATCAAAATCGAGGTGTCAAAACAAAGTATTGCCCACCTTGGTAAGTAATTAACGTTTTTAAAATCTATTCTTTTTTGACTAGATTGTAAAACTTGAAATAAAGCTTGTTTTAGTTGTTTAAGCATGTTAATTTTTTGAATCTATTAACAAATATCATAATTATATTTACAATATAGAAATAATAGAACGTTTAAAGAATAGATTAAACACTAAGTTGTTGTTTACTTAGTAGTTTCATGCCTACTTAGGAGATTTAACAAGAAATTTAAAATTATTATGCAAACTAAATACCCAATTAAATTTGAGACTGAAGTAATTAAACTACCTCTTAAAACAAAAAACTGAAAAGGGATTAATATTAAATATAGTGTTTGAAAAGCCTTATTACTATTGGTTTCCCAATATCTATAGTCAAAAAAACTGTTTATTATCGCTAAGAATAATGTAAAAAGGAACACACCTACATATCCTAAATTTATGTATCCTTCAGCAAAATAACTAACTGCAACATTTGAATGCCCTTTGTGTTTTAATACATCTGCTAAAACGTGACCACTACCTACAGCCTTATCACCCCATAAGGATCTAGGTATAAAAAAAAGAGCAACACCTAATAATTGATTTCCATTAGTAATTATATTATTGGTAATGACATTAACGGAGTTTTGATATGAATCAAAATGAATTTCTGTAAACATCCCTAAGTCTAATATTTTTTCAGGCACTAGATTAGAATTATGTCTAAAATGATTTAAATAAGGAAAAACACTTAAAAACAAAGTAACAAATCCTAGTGCAAAAACTTGTTTTTTTAATATAGGTCTGAAGTATACAAGTAGTAGTGGCAAATAAATAACGGCTGTTTTATACCTTGATATTCCTGGAGGAAAATTACACAAAACAATAATTACTAAAAGTGTTATTTCGACTTTAAGATTTTTTTTACTTATTAATTTATAAAAAATTAACAGCAACATTGGTACACCTCTAATGACATTTATTATTGATAAATATGAAGAGGTATAATTAGCTCTATTTTTAAATAAAAAACTTCGTTGACTTAGCTGCTTTAGGTCAAAAGAAAAATAACTAAAGACCGTTATTAGCGTTAAAACTGATAGAATCAAAATAATTTTGCTCGAAAACACAGTGGTAACATTAATATTTGTTTTGTTTTTTTTAAATATTTTTTTGCTTATTAACCATTGGTAAGTAAAACTGTAAATTAGTATACAAACTATAAATATAATGTTACCTGTTATAAAATCTGTTTCAGTTAGTTTACTATTATCACCTAAAAAATAACTACCCTTTTTATATTGTAATGCAGGTGCTAAACCAATAAAAAACAAAACGAATATATAAAACATATTGTTTAAAGAAAACACATGCTCTTTTTTTGATAAAATTTTTAGAATTGAAAAACAACATATAAAAAAGCTACTTAATAAAACCTTAAGACTATAGTTAATCTCATTATTCTTAAATATAACAAATGCGACAATGAATATTAAAAAACTTGTCAAAAAATAATTGCTATATTTTTTTAACATATTGATTTTATAACGGTTTTTATTCTGTTTAAATCTTCCAAGCTTATATTAGAACCACTTGGTAAACATATTCCTTTTTCAAAAAGAGTTTGACTTAACTGATCTCCAAAGTATAAAAAACCTTTAAATACTTTTTGCATATGCATTGGTTTCCATAAAGGTCTTGTCTCTATATTATTAGCATGCATTGCATCTTGAAACTGTGCTTTAGTAAAAGGTGCGTCTTCATGAATTAAAATACAACTTAACCAAAAATTTGAATAATAATCTTTACTTGGTTCTTTTTGAATTTCGACTCCTTTTATACTTTTAAAAATTTTTGTGTAAAATTCATTTACGTTTCTTCTTAAGTTAATATGTTTATCTAAAACCTGCATTTGCCCTCTTCCAATACCTGCGCTAATGTTACTCATTCTATAATTATATCCTATTTTAGAATGCTCATAATGTGGTGCACGATCTCTAGCTTGAGTTGCGTAAAAAATAGTTTGATTTTTATCTTCTTTTGTATTACAAACTAAAGCTCCTCCTCCTGAGGTTGTAATAATTTTATTTCCGTTAAATGATATGATTGAATAAGTTCCAAATGTACCACACTTTCTTCCTTTGTAGCTTGACCCAAACGATTCTGCTGCATCTTCAACTATTGGTATCTGGTATTTATTAGCAACTTCTATCAGCTGACCTGCTTTACAAGGCATTCCGTACAGATGAACAATAATAATTGCTTTAGGCTTTTTACCATTGGCTAATCTATCCTTTATTGCTTCTTCAAGATGTATAGGACATATATTCCACGTATCTGGATCACTATCTACAAAAACGGGTAATGCTCCTTGGTATATTATTGGGTTTGCAGATCCACAAAAAGTAAAAGTCTGGCAAATTACCTCATCGTTTAAACCCACACCTAACTGCACTAACGCTAAATGTATTGCTGCTGTGCCTGATGACAAGCAAGCTACTTTTTTATCTTGACCTAGATAGTCTTCTAAATTTTTTTCAAAACCTATAATGTTATCTCCAGATGTTGTTACTTGGTTTTTTGCAAAAGCATCTCTAACAAAATTAATTTCGTTTGTAGAAATATGAGAGGAAGATA
Source organism: Olleya sp. 1-3 (assembly GCF_002836085.1). NCBI lineage: Bacteria > Pseudomonadati > Bacteroidota > Flavobacteriia > Flavobacteriales > Flavobacteriaceae > Olleya > Olleya sp. 1-3. Next base: position 98,446 of record NZ_PJBW01000004.1, on the reverse strand, counting down.
ACGCTATTTTGGTATTCATTAAACGCTTTGTTTTATTTTTTTATTAGTAATTTTTTTAATTACAAAATATAAAATTGACAAGAATATAAATACGAGACTAAGTCCAAAAGGCCAGTATACTTTATTTATTAGTAATAATATAAGAACACTATTTATTAATAATTGAAACAAAAAATAAATAGTTGATACTTTTAAGTGAGGTAACCTTAAATCGTTTACTAGTTTTTGATATAAATGCTTTTTATGTGCTTCAAAAATATTTTCTTTATCCAGAAGTCTTTCAAAAATAGTCCATCCTCCATCTAATAAATAGACTGAAAATATCAATAAAATCAAAGGATTATTTGATGCTAAATAAAACTTTATAGCAAAATAAATCAAAGAAAAACCAATTGAAATACTCCCTACATCTCCTGCAAAACATATGGCTTTTTTTCTGAAATTAAAAAATCCAAATACTACTAAAGCAATCATTAAAATCGCAAGTAAATTAGGGTCTTCAAAAGCAATATAATATTTGTTTAAATAAAAAAGTGCCGCATAACTTACTAATGCATTTAAAAAGGTTATACCATTTATACCATCCATAAAATTATATATATTAAGATAACCTATTGAGAAAATATAAATTAAACCCAATATGCATATACTTGTTATAGAGTTAAATTGAATTAAACCTAAGCTGTAAAAAATTAAAGTAAATGCTATTAAATGTATAAGTATTCTAATTTTTGAGGATAGGGTCATTAAATCATCTAAAAAACTTATAACTGATACTAAAACTACTCCAGCTAGTAAATAATAAAATTGCACATCTGGTGCATACAAAATTGGGTAAATTAAAACAGCGAAAAGAATAATTATCCCGCCACCTCTTATGGTTGGTTCAATATGTGCACTTCTATGATTAGGTGTATCTTTTATATTTTTTGCTTTAGCAATTTTAATATATAGGATTTCTAAAACAAATAAAACGATAAAAACGATTAGAGACTTAAACATTGTTTATAAAAAAGATTGAATGGTTCGTGTTATTCCGTCTTCTGTCGTTGTAGGCATAGGACCTATAACGGAAGTGATTTTAATGTTAGAAACCACATAATTATCGGTTAGCTTACCTAATTTATCCGAATCTATTGGAAGTGACAAAAAATCTCCTAATGAAGCTAAAGTATGAATCATAAATTTTGGTAGCTTTAAAATTCTTACAGGCTTATTTATAGTTTTAGCTATTATACTAACAAGATTATTTGTTGATATTGGTTTATCATCTGCTAATTGAAAACATTTCTCTTCTGGTTTTAAGAGTAGTAGTTGTTTTATACTATAACACAGATTATCTATAGATAAAAAAGATCTTTTATTATCAAAACTACCTAGTGGGTAGGGCAGGCCTTTTTTTATTATTTTATAAAGTAAATTTAAATTTCCTTTATTATTTGGCCCATGGACCATACATGGTCTTAGTATATATACTTTTTTGCTTTCTGGTAGTTTTTGAGATAAAATATACTCTTCTGCAGCTCTTTTAGATTTACCATAGACTGTTTTAGGGTTAGCAACACTGTCTTCTGTCAAAACACCTTCGACTGTATCTGCTATTGCCTTTACAGTACTCATAAAAACAAAAATTTCGCATTTACTTTCTAAAAATAAATCAAATAGTTTAATTGTAAGATCTGTATTAACCTCAGTATATACAGAATCATCACTTGTATTTTTCAAATCGTGAGCTTTTCCTGCTAAATGTATAAATGCAAAGTAATTATCAAGAGTATTGCTATCTATGTTCTGATAATTTAATATATTTTGTGTTTTATTTTCTGTCCTTGATAATCCAGTTATAGTATAGTCCTTATTTAAATATTGCTTTAAATTTAAACCCATAAAACCAGTAATACCAGAAATTATAATATTACCCATTAGTTGTGTTTTTTAAATAAGCTTCTAATTTGTCAAACAACAAATCTTTAGAAAAATTATTTAGATAATAGTTAAACGAATTACCCTCTATTTGGTAAATTTTCTCTTCTGGCAAGTTACTTATTTTTATTACGCTATTGGCTAAAGATTGAAAGTCTCCCGCATTAACAGCAATTCCAGACTCGCTTTCATTTATTAGATCTTTCCCTTCTCCATTTAGCATACCTAATATTATTTTTTTTGAGGCCATGTAAGCTTGTACTTTAGCCGGTACTGTAAGTGCAAATGTTGGTTCGTCTTTTAATGAGACTAACATGGCGTCTGCTTTTTTAAAAAAGCTTGGCATTGTTTTTAATGCGTGCCTTCCTAGCATATGTACCCTTTCTAGATTGTCTTCTTTTATTTGTTGTTTAATCCAATCACTTTTACGACCATCTCCTACTAAAATCCAGTTTATGTTATATTGTTTTGTTAATGAAGCTGCTTTTAAAACAGATTCAAAATCTTGTGATTCTCCTAGATTACCAGCAAACATAACATTAAACCCTTCTGGTAAAGTAATATTATTATCTTCAAGATTGTTTTTATTAATAAAAACATCTTCTGCCCAATTAGGAAAGTAAGCTACTTTACTTGGCTTAATATCAAAATTTTGAAGTATTGATGTCTTAAACATCTTAGAGCTAACCAAGATCAAGTCAGAATTTTTATAAATATAACTAACAACTTTTTTTAAATTGTTATAAATAAATCCACCTTTAATATTAGAATTAGCACTAACACTATCTGGCCACAAATCTAACACCCAATTAATATATGGTGCATTAAACTTTTTTGCACACCAAATAGCAGGTAAAGCAGACGTAAGAGGTGATGGATGATGAGAAAAAACAACATCATAGTTCCCTTTTAATCTAAAATGAATTGTAAAAAAACTAAAAAACAAGAATGATAAATAGTTTAAAGCTAAATATTTACCTGAACCATTTAATCTAGGAAATAAAGGTGTTCTATAAACCTTAACACCATCAATCTCTTCGTATTTTTTTTTAAAAAAAGAATAGCCTTCGGCGAATTTTCCACTAGGATAATTGGGTTTACCTGTTAATACGGTTACATCGTATCCTTTTTTTTTAAAGTCAAAAGCAATGTCATTTACTTTAAAATTTTCAGGATAAAAATATTGCGAAACTATTAGTACTTTCATTCTATTGTTTTGACCAAACCACTCTGTTAATATAGTCTGTGTAAGATATAATTATTCTTACCATTTTTTCAGAAACGTTTGGCATAGAATAGTCTGCTACTTCTCTAAAATTACGCTTCGGACTGCGCTCTTGTGCATCTAAAGCAGCTAAACCTTGCATAATACGTTCTGGGTTTAAGCCAACCATCATAACTGATGCTTCTTCCATTGCTTCTGGACGCTCATGTGCATCTCTAATATTTAAGGCATGAAAATTAAGTATTGACGATTCTTCTGAAATTGTTCCACTGTCTGACAATACTGCAAATGAGTGCATTTGTAATGCGTTATAATCGTTAAAGCCTAACGGTTTTAAAAATTGAATGTTTTTATGTGTTTCTAATTTTTTATCCTCTAACATATTACGTGTTCTAGGATGTGTTGATACAATTATTGGATAGTCGTATTTTTCTGCAATTTGATTTAATGACTCTATTAAACCATTAAAATTCTTAGGATTACTAATATTTTCTTCTCTATGTGAAGAGACTACAAAGAATTTTTGTTTTTCTAAACCTAATTTTTCTAATACAGTTGAAGCTTCAATTTTAGACTTAAACTTGTTAAGCACCTCGTACATTGGACTTCCTGTTTTTATTACTCTGTCTGGAGATAAACCTTCACGTAGTAAATACTCTCTAGCAATATCACTGTATGTTAGGTTAATATCTGAGACATGATCTACAATTTTACGGTTTGTTTCTTCTGGTACACGTTGATCAAAACATCTGTTTCCTGCTTCCATATGGAACACTGGAATTTGTCTCTTTTTAGCAGGAATGGCACACAAACAAGAATTGGTATCTCCTAACACTAAAAAAGCGTCTGGTTTTTCTTGCTCTAAAATAGGGTCTATTGTAATTAGAATATTACCTACAGTTTCTGTTGCATTTTTTCCTGCTGCATTTAAAAAGTGATCTGGTTTTCTTAACCCTAAGTCTTCAAAAAAGATCTCGTTTAGCTCATAATCATAGTTCTGACCTGTATGCACTAAAACATGCTCTATTGCTTCATTTTTATCTAGCGCTAATAATGTGCAGGATAATCTTATAATTTCTGGCCTTGTACCAACTACTGTAACTACTTTTAATTTTTTCATATAACCAATTTACACTACAAAAATAGTCTTTTTATTGGGCTTTGAAAAAATAAAACAAGTAAGGTTTAAACCTCTACAAAATAAGTGTCAGAATCCTCAGGATTATAAGGCTCGTTAATCCAAAACAACGTAATTAATTCTGTGTCGCCAATATTAGTAATATTATGTGTGTACCAGACTGGCATGTCTACATAAGCAGGCTCAGTACCATCTAGCTCAAAATTAAAAACTTCATCTGTATTAATTTTACGTAGTTGTATTCTTGCTTTTCCACTAATAACCGCAAAACGCTCTACCTTACGCGTATGGTAATGATTACCTCTAGTAATACCAGGAACTGTAGTAGAGTAAGAAGATTGCCCAGATGTATTGGCTCTCATAATCTCCACAAAAGCACCACGATTATCAGTATGTTTTACAAACTTACGCGGAAAATAATCTTTAGGTATAAAACTAGTAAAAGTATTAAATAAGGCCAACTCAAAAGGATCTCTTAAATCTGCAACTACACCATTATCCATATAACTTTCTTTATAATGGTTTAATAAATTTAAAACTTCAGACACTTTTTTGGATACTGTATGAGTGACTTGTATAGTTGTACTTGTTTGCTTTGAATCACTAATTACTTCTTTATAAAAAGCTTCTGCTAGTTCGTTTATATAAATAAGTTTTACTTCTCCATCACTATTAATTGTTGGTGAGTCTCCATTTACTATTTGGTGACAAAATGTTGCTACAAAAGAATTATAAAACGGTTTTCCAAAAGGTCCAAAAACATTTGGTATTACTAAAGAGCTTACTTGTGCACCCGAAGCACTTGCCCAAGTTTCTAACGCTTTTCTTCCATCACGTTTAGATTTCCCATAAAGATTATCTTTTTCTTCTTGTGTGGACGAAGAGAATATAATTTTAGGTGTTGCTTTTGTTACTTCGCAGGCTGCTACTAATTTAGTTACTAAGCCCACATTGGTATTGTAAATAACTTGCTGATCCTCATGCCTATTCATTGCAGCAATGTGTAAAATAACATCGCATTGGCTTACAAAGGCTTTTAAAGCTGCCTCATTTTCGAAAAAAGAACGCTTAAAACTTACAAGTTTAATGTTTTCTTTTGTTCCTAAATAGTTATATAAATGACTTCCCATGAAGCCTGCTTGACCAGTTATCCCTACTTTAATCATTGTTCCCAATTTACCCATTTATTACTATCAAATCTATAATGATCGTCTTCTATTTCGCCCAAACTATAGTTTGACATAATCATTAGTTTTGAATCTTCTGTTACTGCTATAAATCCGTTTGCAAAACCGTTTGGCATATAAAGTACTTGAGGTGTGTTTTCGTTTAATTCAAACTCAAAAACTTCGCAATTATCCGATGGGTTTTTCCAATCGTCAATTTTTACAAGCTTTACTTTAAAGGTTCCTTTTACACAAAAAAACCATCTGCTTTCTATTTGGTGCCCTTGCCATGCTCTTATAGTTTCTATACTTGGATGTGTTGTAATATACATGCGCTTAATCACTGACATGTCAAAGTCATTTACAAATTGTAGTGTCCCTCTTTGGTCAGAGAAAGCACCACCCTCAATAAGTTTTGGTAAAGCTTCTTTCATTTTACTTAATATCCTCTCTAATAAAATCTAGTTTTAATAATAGTTTTTTCATACCTTCTACATCTAACTGATCTGTATTATGAGAGTGATAATCTTCTATAGTATTCATGTCTACTTCACCTTCTGAAAAGAAGTTCGCGTAGTTTAAGTCTCTATTATCTGCGGGCACTCTGTAGTAGTCGCCTAAATCTTCTGCTTTAACGCGTTCTTCTCTTGTAAGTAAAGATTCGTATAGTTTTTCTCCGTGACGTGTACCAATTACTTTAAGCTTGCTATCTGATTTGTATAAATCGATTAAGGCTTTTGCTAAAGTCTCTACTGTTGCTGCTGGTGCTTTTTGCACAAACATATCTCCAGGTTCTGCATTATCAAAAGCAAATAGCACTAAGTCTACTGCGTCTTCTAAAGTCATCATAAAACGTGTCATTTTAGGGTCTGTAAGGGTTAGATCTTCTCCTTTTGCCATTAACTCTACAAACACTGGAATTACTGAGCCTCTTGAGGCCATTACATTACCATAACGTGTTCCTGAAATAACTGTGTTTCCTGCATTTCTTGACTTTGCAACTAATACTTTTTCCATCATTGCTTTAGAGATACCCATTGCATTAATTGGATAAACCGCTTTATCAGTACTTAACACAACCACGCTTTTAACATTGTGGTTAATTGCTGCTTCTAAAACATTTTCTGTCCCTAAAACATTAGTTTTTACGGCTTCTATTGGAAAAAACTCGCAAGAAGGTACTTGTTTTAAAGCTGCTGCATGATAAATGTAATCTACACCTCGTACTGCAGTTTCAACTGAGCGATAATCGCGTACATCACCAATATAAAATTTAACTTTAGGGTTGGATAAACGACGTCTTAACTCGTCTTGCTTTTTTTCATCTCTTGAAAAAATTCTAATTTCTTTGATATCAGAATTCACAAAACGATCCAATACTGCGTTTCCAAACGAGCCTGTTCCTCCTGTAATTAATAACGTTTTGTCTTTAAAATTGCTCAATGTTTTAGTTATTTAAATTTTTAAATAAATATTCTAATGTTTGCTTAGAACATTCCTCCCAAGTGTATTGCTTTGATTTTGATTTTGCTTCTAATGCTGATTCTTGTCTATCTGTTGGATTATCTAAAAATGCTTTTAAATTTTGATAAACACTTTGTTTTTTTGTTGGATCAAAATAAAATGGATGCTTACTTCCTAAAAACTCTGGCATTGGCTGGTAATTAGAGCATAATATTGGTAATCCAGATGACATTGCTTCTATTAAAATATTAGGCATGTTCTCGCAAGTTGAAGCAAAGATAAACCCATCTGATGATTTATAAAAATTTTCAACCTCATCATAGTTAACCTTTCCATGATAATTTACAACTTTATTATATGTTTTGTCAGATTCTATTTCTGACAAGTATTTTTTATAATATTGTTGATAATCTCCTCCAACTAAATTTAACTTAATATTGTAGCCTTGCTTATATAGATCTAATACCACTTTTATTAAATCTATTTGGTGCTTATATACTGTTATTGGCGAAATATACAATAAATTATAAGGGTTGTCTTTTGAATATTCTGAAATATGTTTTTGAACCTTTACTTCTTGAGCAAATTTTTGATTAACACCATGATGTATTATTGGTGATTGACTTAGGTCTTTATTTAAAAAACCTAAAATTGTTTTTTTAGCATATTTCGAAATAAAAATAATACCATTTGAGTTGTTAAATGCCTTTTTCTGAAAATGACGAAGCAGCCTAAACTTAGTTTTCATGACAGATGTTTTTCCGTATCTATCACTTTCTAAGGAGTCCCAGATTAACATATTTTGGCTCATTTCAATATGCGGCTTGAAAGTGCCTATATATGTTCCAGCTGGATTGAATAAGACAGCATTATCTTTGTTGTTTTTTAAATACTTTTCAAAATGAATTTTTTTCCAAAACGTAATATAAAATGTTCCTTTTTCTAACAAAGGATGTGTTTTTTTACTAATCCAATTTTGATTTTCAATTTTGGTTAGTGTGCTGTTATTACTAAAGACCTCGATAACATCAAACTGTAAAGTGTCTTTTGTTATGTTATTTAGTAGCTCTATTAAATGGGTTACACCTCCTCCATCTCTAATATTAGAAGCATCAATGATTAGTTTATTTTTCATTGTTTTAGTATTTTTTATTACTATTCAAAAAATACTTAAAATGTGCGACTGACCAATTAGGCTCACAATGTCTTCTGTTTATTACTGTATTATTAAAGCTGTAATAATTTTTATAATTTGTACCACTAAAGATGTACTGATAATATTTTTTTGCTAATTCTAACGCCTCATTAGTAAGGTGCTGTTCTTGACCATATGGAAAAGCAAACATATTGCAATTGTTATTGGTTTTTTCTTCAATGTATGTTTTACAATATCCAAGTTGATATTGTAATTGATCATTAGTCATATTCATGCCTAGATCTAAATGATCCATAGTGTGGGCTCCAATAATGTGACCCTCTTTTATTAGTTCATTAACTTGCTGCCAAGTCATTGGTTTTTTATTCTCTGTTTTAGTTCTGTCTAAAAACCCTTTATTATAGTCTTTATCTCCATCTATAAAATTTGGATTTACAAAAAAAGCAGCACTTATATCAAATGCTTTAAGCACACCATTAATTTTTGTGTAACATTCTTCAAAACCATCATCATAAGTAAAAGCTACTAATGGTTGATTAGGTGTTTGCTTATTGTCTATTAGAGACACTGCTTCTTCAATACCAATAAAAGTAACATGTTTACTTACGGCTTCTAATTGCTTGTAAAACACTTCTGCTTTTACATCTTTATCAGATATATAATGGCTATTAATAATATGTACGCCATTTTTAGGCGTAGCAATAGCACCAAATAGATCTAAATATGTTTTTCTTAATAATGCTCTCATAGCTTACCAAGGAATGTTAGTTAAATTAAACAGTTCTGCAATTTTTTGCTTTTCAGTAGCATAATCCCCTGTTAGTTTTGACACAACTTCTTCTTGAGTATCATTTTTTGCAGTTGATGTATTTATTTTTTTATATAAAGGGGATACTATGCTTTTTATCATACCTCCTAAATATACACCTACTTTTCCTTTATAAAGGTAATTTAAATAAAACTGCCTTAAGGCATCATAAGTATATGACAAAACTTTTGATTTTATTTTTACTGTTTTGTTATAGTGCCCAAATTGATAATTTGTATAAAATTTATTATCTATTCCTGTTTTTTGGCAAAAAGAATCTAAAAATTGTTTTGGGTCTGCTATTAAATCTTCATAAAAAAAAACATGTATTTTGCAGCCTTCTAAAGTGTTTTTAAAGTTTGTTAGGTAGTTGCTATAAAAACCAGTTGCATGTGCCATTAAAGATAGGTTATTATCTCCATTATAGGATTTGCTTAACTCATAAAATTGTTTAAAATCTACATCTTCATTTAATAAGTTTTGCTGCTTACCAAAATTAAACCAAGATTTAAACCTTGTAACAGGGTTACGTAATATTAAAACTACTTCTCCATCATTATTATCTAAAAACGATTTTATCTTTTTTGAAGTGTTATTATAAAACATATAATCTGGCGAAGCTTCTAATTTAATTTTTTGGCTTGCATTACTTTTAAAAAAATTTTGATAATTTAAATGGTTATCTTGATATGGAAATATAGATGTTAACTTGTGGATATCCTGTACTTCTTGATCTAAAAAATAATTTGTTTGCTTTATATATGAGCCACAAACATTTGGATGATCTGATAGGTAATTAAACAAAGATGTCGTTGCTGCTTTATTTGTACCTGCTATAATTATGTGTTTCAATGTGATTTATTTTTTAAACCAAAGTTTTGTTAGATCTCTGTTTAGTAATTGAGATGTTTTTTTAACATCTTCTAAATAATCACTTTCTAATTTTTGACGTGTCTGTTCATCCATTGGCTTATATTTTACCTCTTTAATATTTGCCTTTAATAATGCATTTTTAATTTTTGACCTTACCGTAATACTAAATGCTTTTTTTATAAAAGATGGTATAAACGTATTATTAATTAGTTTTTGAATTAAGGCTAATTTTGGGACACCTGACTTATTTGTATAATTAAACTTAAACTCAAAGTTATTATCTAGTTTTAAAAAGTCTAATATCTCTTTTACTTGTTCTTTTTTATCCTTTACCAGCTCTTCAAAAATAACCACTTTTACGTTTTCTTTACCAAATGCATCTATAATATCCTTTAATTGGTTATGATATAATCCATGGTTGTAATGAGCTAATGCCCCTATTTCACTTCTACCTGATTTATCAAACAATAAGTCTGGCGTATCTGTATAGGTGGCTAAACTATTTTTGTTAAATAGTTCGTTTTCGTACTGTAATGCTTCCTCAAAAGAGGTTTTAATAGAAGCTCGACCTGTTTTAATAGCCTCCCAATACGCAGAGTATGCTCTGTTTACAGGGTTTCTTAAAACAATTAAAAACTTAGAGTTATTTAATTCAGGGTGCTTTTTTACGCGCTTAACAAATAATTTGGAAAAAAATATGTAGTTGACATAGCTATGTAAAACATACTTTTCGCTGCTATATTTTGTGTAAAACGTTTTATCTAACCATGATAATCCTTTACTATAAAACCGATCTGAGACAAAAAACGGAAATTCTTTTAATTCTGGAACTAAAAAAACATCGTCATGCTGTCCTAACCAATCATATAAAGAAGTTGTACCTGATTTTTGGACGCCTATTAAAAATAAATTTGGTGTTTTCATTTTTTAAACGGGATGTAAAAACTAATTATATTATACTTTTTATAAATTACAATAGCTGATAATAGGTTCCATAATATAGTAGAAACCATAATTGCTAATGCAAGTCCATTAAGTTTAAATTTGGGTGTTAACAGAAAACCTAGGACTAATAAAACAACCAAAGATAATCCTAAAATTTTATTAAATGTCTTTTCATTACCAGACATTTGAAGTAATACACCTACAGAACCAAAAAAAGCACTAAAAAACTGACCTATAGCTATAAAAATAAGTGCTAAAGATGAACTTTGATAATTAAATCCAAAAATATTTAAAACTAGTTTTGGAAAGATTAATAAAATTAATAAAATAGGTAAAGCACTAACAAATATATAAGATGTGGTTTGACTTACATATTTACTTAGTTTTAAATAATCCTTACTTTTAAAATATTTTACAAATGTTGGTGCAGAAACACTATTAATAATACCTAAAGTAATAGAAGATATTGCAGTAATTCTAAATATCACTTCCAAATTTGCTACATCATTTAATGTAGAAAACACAGTTATTAAAATAATTGAAGCCCAATTAAAAAATTGCATTGAAGATTGCGCTATTAAAAATTCAAATCCCTTTTTAATGTTTAGTAAATAGTCTTTACAATTAAAATTTTGCTTTAAGTTAAATCCTAAGTTATTTATTTGAAAACAACTATATATCGATGTAATTAAAACAGATATCAAATAAACATAAATAAGATAGTCAATGCTGTTTACATTTAATATTTTATTTATTATTAAAATTAAAAAGAAAAAGCTAATAAAAGTAATCCCACTTATAATAAGTTGAAAATGTATAAATTTATTTTTAGCTCTTAGAATATGCGCATTAAATGTTGAGATTGACAAAAATGGAATACCAAAACTTATAATTCTTGAGTATACATAAATATTAGGCTTATTAAATATATATACAGCAATATATTTAGAAAAAGCAATGCTAAAAATGGTTAAAATTATTGAATTTATAACTACACTTTTTAACCCTTTGGAGTATGTTTTTTTTGCTTCAAAAGAATCCTCGAGAATAACTATTTCTTTAAAAACACTAATGTTTATTCCAAAAACACTAATAAGTGAAAACATTTGTAGCAAAGTAAAACACACAGTATAAACACCAAATATATTTTGACTATAAAACACATTAATTATATAGATACAGCTAAAAGCAAAGACTAAACCTAAAACTCTTGCTATTAAAACAACAAAACTGGATTTAAATAAAGTAGACTTAATCATTTAGCGCTTGATTATTAATAAGAAACTTACAGTTAACACAAATAATTGCAAATATAACCGTTCTTAATTTAGCTACAATCTAATAATAAGATTTGTTTCTATTGAACTTTAAGTTCTTCCTTATTAATAAATAATAAGGTAAAAAAAACACTTAGAGCAAACCAGTCTTGAAAACTTGGAAGGCCATTATTACCTCCAATCATCATCCTAAATAAGACCAAAATTGGTAAACCATAAATAAAACAATATTTATAACGTTTGCTAAATTTAACCCTGTTATAAATTTGAACCACTAGTTCAGATACAGTGAAAAATGTTAAAAACAAACCCAAAATACCTGAGGAAAACACACCTGCCAAAATAAAATTATGAACATAAAAAAGCTTATCATGACTTTCAATTTTTGTACCAAAACCACTACCAAGTAAAGAGTGGTTTAATGTATTTCTAATTGTGTTTATATACATTTCTATTCTTGCATCTTTTGCTAAATCTAAAAACCTATTAAAAACACTAATATCAATAAACATCATAAATATTATAACAACAATAGGAGTTAATAACAGAAAAATCAAAAGTTTTAAAGAAAGTTTATTTAAAGCAAATTTTAAAAAAAGAATGACAGAAAAAATTAATAAAGTACTTCTAGACTGAGAAAAAAGTATTAGAAAAATTAAAAAGAGTTTTAATGCCTTTTCGTAACGACTAGGGTTTGTAATATAATCTAAAATAGAGTATATAATAAGTGCAGAAATACCAAAAACATTTCTAAATTTTGGTATATGAAAACCCTCATCTCCCCAAGTCTTTATAGTAAAGTCACTAAATTTAAAATTTATAATTTTAATAAAATACTTGTAGTTTGAAACACTAGAATCCCCAAAAATAATTCCTTCTATAGCATTAAAAAAAAATAATTCCCCCATTGCTATATAAATAAATAAATTCAAAGCTATAAATGCATAAATAGCCCATTTTGAATATTTAATTATCTTAATCAAAAAAAAATCTTTTTCCCTTAAAAAAAAATCAGATAAAAGAAGAAAAGATAAAAAATATATAAAATTTTTAAAAAAAAGAGAAAAGCCAGAAACAATATCATTGCTCCAAAAAATAGAAACAAAAAATAAAATAAAACATAGTAAAAATAAAAACGTCAGAGGAATCGATTGTTTAGACATTTTAATATTAGGGCTCTTAAAAAAGAGTTTTTTAACTAACAATATAAAAACAGAAATGTGAAAAAACCTTATTTCAAAACCACTAAAAGAAAACAAACTAATCCAAGGAATTAAAAAAGTGATAAAACAGAAAAAATATACGCTATCATTAGTGATATTTTTGATATTTATTTTGTAGGACATCAACGTTTTATGGTATTAGAATAAAAAAAACAATAAAAGAAACAGAAAAATGATAGTCCAGCATATGTTACTAAAGAGCTCTCTGTTAAAAACAAAACTAAGTTTAATAAAATAAAAACATTACTTAAATCAGTATAAAGCATTACACGCTTAACCCTGAAAAATTGAAAAATAATATAAATAAATAATAGAAACCCTATTATGCCTAATTCTAACAGAATTTGCATATACATATTATGAGCATCTATTTTATGTAATTGTGATTCATAACCAAAAGCGCCATATTTAGGAAACTTTAATTGTAATGCTTCTTGAGCATTTTTTTTACCTAAGCCAAATGGGTTATGCGCTACAGTTTCGATAGCTATTGGCCATATAATAGCTCTATTATCAACTTTTTCAACTGCTTGAATTAGTTCTAAGTGTTCTTTTTTATCATAATTATAGATCAACATTCCGCTCAAAACGATAAAGGAGCTAAATATAACAAATAAAATAGTTTTGTAAAATTTAGGTTTTATACTCAAGATTAAAACCAAAATCATACAAATAAGACCAGTTACACTAAAAATTTGTAGAATACCTAAAACTAGACAAAAAATGATAAGGGCGCGATATTTAATAAAATTTTTAAAATTTAACGAAATAAATAATGCGAACGAAAAATATACTGATAAAAAAGTACCATTCATGTTTTGAATGAAATTATTACCTAAAAAATAATTGGTCAACAAAAATGAACCTTTTGATATAGCTCCTTTAGCATTTACATCCACTAACATAGGGTTAAAAGAGAAAGGACCTATAGAAATAGAATTATAAAACGCTAAAAAAGTTGATGACAAAAAAATAAAGAAACAACCGTAAACATAATATTTTAATACATTTTTATAATCTTGGTCTATCAATTTTATTGTCGCAAAAATTATTGGGAAAGCAATTAATGATGCTTTTTGCTCGAACATATTGATCCCAAATTTGCCTTCATCATAATTAGCTATTATGAACAAGAAATAAAAAACAAAAAATGGAGTATACCTAAAAAGTTCTTTTAAATCTATATTTTTTACAATTATAAAAGAGTAAAAAACCATAAGAATTATTAAGATTGTAGATAGTTTTTGATTTACCGGTAATAAGAAACAAAATAAAAATAACAACAATTTTCCGATTAAATTGTAGTTAACCGTTTTTGATAATTTAATTACACCTATAAACCCCTTCATACCCCCTAGAGACTAAAAAAAAGACGGTCAATAATTCCATTTCTTAAAATTAAAGCAGGTGAATGATTTCCGTTTACAACAAAAGTCTCAATTGTTTGATTTTCAGGGTTTATTTTTACAAATTTATTTTTAGCAAAGTATCTATTTAAATCTTTTCCATCAACTACTATCTCCACCTCATCGTACGAAAGCACAATCTTTTTTACAAATATTTTTATTGGTGAACTTCCAAATCTAAGCTGAAGGTTTTCCATAATAAAATCTCCAAACATTTCAAAATCTGTATTTATAAAATCTTTAGAAGCATTAAATTTTTGAGTGACTGTGTAACTTGAATATTGATTGTTTTCAAGCTCTATTTGAATAAAAGCACATTGGAGCATTCCTTTTGTATCAGATTTATACTCAATTTCAACTTTTAATTTATTATCTAATTTAACATCTTCAACAACAGGCACTACTTCCTCTCTATTATTTTCTTTACAATTAACAATTAATGTAATGCAAAATAACATCAATATAATTTTTTTCATTTTATAAATAATTTTTAATTTATACAATCATTCCTGCTGCTACAGTTTCATTAGTTGCATCATCAACAAGTATTATACTTCCAGTTGTTCTGTTTTCTCTATACGCATCTACCATTAATGGTTTTGTTGTACGTATTTTAACTTTACAAATATCATTCATATTAATCTCTTTATCATCGTTAATACGTTCTAGAGTATTAATATTATATTTATAAACTACTTCTTTAATCATGGCTTTTTGATCATTAGAAGTGTGTTTTATAGTGTATTTAGCTCTTGGTTTAGCAGAAGCATTGTTTAACCAACATAACATTACCTCAATGTCTTGTGACGGTTCTGGTTTGTTGTTAGAACGCACAATCATGTCTCCACGACTAATATCAATATCATCTTCTAGTGTTATAGAAACAGACATTGGTGCATACGCTTCTTCTAATTCCTTATCTAAAGTATCTATACTTTTTATTTTAGAAGTAAATCCTGAAGGCATTACTGTTACATCATCTCCTTTTCTAAAAATACCACTTGCAACACGTCCTGCATAACCTCTATAGTCTATAAAACCTTCACTTTGCGGTCTTAAAACAGTTTGCACAGGAAAACGAGCGTCTACTTTATTAATATCGCTACTAATATGCATCGTTTCTAATGTATGTAACATTGGAGCTCCTTGGTACCAAGGCATGTTTGTAGACTTATTTACCACATTATCTCCATCTAAAGCGCTCATTGGAATAAAACGTACATCTGTTACTAGCATTTTTGAAGAAATATCTTCAAATTGTCTAATGATATCATTATAAATTTCTTCCGAATAGTCTACCAGATCCATTTTGTTTACACAAACAATAATATGCGGTATTTGTAATAAAGAAGCTATAAATGCGTGTCTTTTTGTTTGCTCTATTACACCATGTCTTGCATCTATTAAAATAGTTGCCACGTTTGCTGTAGAAGCTCCTGTAACCATATTACGTGTATACTGTATATGTCCTGGAGTATCTGCAATAATAAATTTACGTTTAGGTGTTGTAAAGTATCTGTAAGCAACATCTATAGTAATACCTTGCTCACGTTCGTCTTTTAAACCATCTGTGAATAAGGCTAAATCTACACCTTTGTGGCCTTTCTTTTTACTTGTATTTGTGATAGCTTCAAGTTGATCTTCGAATATAGATTTAGAATCATATAATAGGCGACCTATTAAAGTACTCTTTCCATCATCTACACTTCCTGCTGTTGTAAAACGTAATAATTGATTGTTATCTAACATTTTTTGCTTTTTATATAATAGATTCTTGTTTTCACAAAAATTACAAATTTTTAATTTCTAGAAATATCCTTGGCGTTTTCTATCTTCCATTGCCGATTCAGAACGTTTGTCGTCACTTCTGTTACCTCTTTCTGTGTTACGCATTCCTGCAACTTCTGTAGCAATTTTTTCTAATGTATCTGCTTCAGATTCGTCTCCTCCAGTAATTGTTATATCACCTAAAGTTCTAAAACGTATTTTTTTAGTTACTACTTCCTCATGTTCTTCTAGCACTAAAAATTCTGAATTAGGAATCCATGTATCTTGTCTCCAAACTACTTCACGTTCGTGAGCAAAATATAAAGAAGGTATTGCAATGTTTTCTCTTTTTATATAGTTCCAAACATCCATTTCTGTCCAGTTGCTAATAGGGAACGCTCTAAAGTGCTCGCCTTCAAAATGCTTACCATTAAATATGTTCCATAATTCAGGTCTTTGGTTTTTTGGGTCCCATTGTCCAAAATCATCTCTATGCGAAAAGAAACGTTCTTTAGCTCTTGCTTTTTCTTCGTCACGTCTTCCTCCTCCTATTGCACAGTCTATTTTATTAGACTCTATGGCATCTAAAAGTGTTGTAATTTGAAGTGCATTACGTGTTGCGTTTTTACCTTTTTCTTCTGCTACACGACCATCGTCGATAGAGTCTTGAACAGATCCAACAATTAACTTCACACCTAAATCTGCAATAACAGAATCTCTAAACTCAATAGTTTCAGGGAAGTTATGTCCAGTATCCACATGCATTAAAGGAAACGGTATTTTAGCAGGGTAGAAAGCTTTCTTAGCTAAATGAGTTACTAAAATAGAATCTTTTCCTCCAGAAAACATAATTACTGGGTTTTCAAATTGTGCCCAAACTTCACGTAAAATAAAGATTGCTTCACTTTCTAATTCATCTAAATAATTTAAGTAATACTTACTCATCGCTATATTTTAATTTAGGTTTTATAAAGTTCATGATATCATGAACAGCTTCTTCAACCGTTTTTTCTTCGGTTTTAATTTCTATATCTGGATTTTCTGGAGCCTCATAAGGTGCAGAAATACCTGTCATGTTTTTTATTTCACCAGCTCTGGCTTTTTTATAAAGGCCTTTAACATCTCTTCGCTCACACTCTTCAATACTGGTGTTTATATAAACTTCGACAAAGTTAACATCTTTAACGATATTTTTAATATTCTCTCGGTCTTTTTTATAGGGAGAAACAAATGCTGCTAATGTTACCAAACCTGCATCAACCATTAAATTTCCAATTTCGGCTATTCTTCTGATGTTTTCTGTTCTATCTTCTGGAGCGAAGGTTAAATCGCTATTTATACCTTTTCTAATGTTATCTCCATCAAGGGTATAGGTTTTTACACCTAATTTATAAAGTTCTTGCTCTACAACATTAGCAATTGTTGATTTTCCTGAACCAGAAAGTCCTGTAAACCATATCAAAAAAGAGGTGTGGTTGTTATTTTCTTGTCTATCTGTTTTTGAAACTTGATAGTTATGTGAAATTATATTTTCTTTCATTAGTTTATTTTCTACCTAAAAAATAGTTTCTGATTTTTCCTAAAGGTAATTTTAACCATATTTTTTCATGTACATAATATAGTACAAATTTAGTAAACAATTCTGTTAATGCAATATAAAGAGCTATTTCATTAAATCCTTTTAATACAATTCCAGAAATGATAAAAGTCGTTGTAGTAGCTACAATCCGCCATGAAATGGATTTATATAAAATTTCTTTATTTGTTGTTGCTTGTTTACCAAGACGGCGTAACCATATTCTTTCGTGAAAATAAAATATTGCTAATTTTAATAAAAACTCTGATGCTCCTATTTTAATAGCATCTTCTATACTACATTCTCCTAATAAGCAGGTTACAAAAAGAACGACTAAAATAGTATCTGCTAGCGCAATAAAACGCCAAGATATTCCTTTTAGAATACTACGTATATGTGATGATTTTTTTAAAGATGCCATGTTTAGTTTTTAGACACTAAAAACCATGGGTTTAGCAGGTTTTCCTTGTTATATAAAAGGGATTGATTTGTTTCTTGCGAAATTACGTCTATTCCTACAGCGTTGCAGATTGCCTGTCCTGCAGCCGTATCCCATTCCATTGTTGGTGCAAATCTTGGGTACACATCTGCATTACCTTCTGCTACTAAACAAAATTTTAATGAGCTTCCTTTTGAAACGACCTCAACATCTTTTCCTTCATTTTTAATAGACTCTACAAAATCTAATGTTTCTTGACTCATATGAGAGCGACTACCTACTACTTGAACAGGGTTAGATTCTGGTGCTTTTGGTTGTAATACTGTTGCTGCGTTAATGACTTCTTCTACAGGAGCATCGTGTGAATCTAATTGGGTTTTAAAAGCTTCTTTAGTTGTTACATTTGCAACATATATTGTTTTTGTTGCTGGCACATAAATAACACCTAATTCTGGTTTACCATTAGTGACTAATGCAATATTTACAGTAAACTCTCCATTACGTTTTATAAACTCTTTTGTGCCATCTACAGGATCTACAACCCAACAAGTAGTCCAGTTTTTTCTAGTAGCATAGTCTGTTTGTTTATTCTCTTCGCTAATAATTGGAAACTCTGTGTTTATTAAATATGAGTTTATTATATCATTCGCTTTTTTATCTGCTTCTGTTAAAGGCGATTTATCGTCTTTAATTTCAACATCAAAAGCAGTATCATATACCTCCATAATTACTTTTCCTGCTTTTAAACTAGCCTCTATAGCTATCTGTAAATTTTTATTCATTTTTAATTAATTTGTGTTTTGTAATAACAATATTATTTTATAGAATGATAATCAAAGATATTGATTATTATATATATTAATCCACAATTTATTTTGTTGGCGCTATTAAAGCCTTCCATTTATATCTTCTATATTCAAAGTCCCTTTTACATCGTAAACCACTGATTTTGGTTTTTTATAAGCACTTAATTTAATTTTTTTAAACTGAATATGGCAAACCGTATGCACTATTGCATCATAATGATTTCCTTCTAGTTTTGATTTTAAATCTAAATTAAGTTTTTGCTTGACCTCATTTACCGATGCCCACGGATCATAAACATCAACCTCCATATTAAAAGATTTTAGGTTATTATAAACGTCAATAGCTTTAGAGTTTCTTATGTCCGGACAATTTTCCTTAAACGTGATGCCTAACATTAACACTTTTGCACCTTTTATTGCAATGTCATTTTTAACCATTAATTTTAACACTTGAGTAGCTACGTATTCTCCCATACTATCATTTAAGCGTCTTCCTGCTAATAATATTTCTGGATGATACCCTACTTCTTGTGCTTTTTGAGCTAAGTAATAAGGATCAACTCCTATACAATGTCCACCAACTAGACCTGGTTTAAATGGTAAAAAATTCCATTTTGTTGCTGCTGCTGCTAAAACATCGTGTGTGTCTATCTCTAATTTGTTAAATATTTTAGCAAGCTCATTAACAAAAGCAATGTTAATATCGCGTTGTGCATTTTCAATAACCTTTGCTGCTTCTGCAACCTTTATTGATGGTGCTAAATGAGTTCCAGCTGTTATTATTGAGGCATATAGATTATTGACTTTTTCTCCTATTTCTGGTGTTGATCCAGAGGTTACTTTTTTAATTTGTGTTACTGTGCGTTTTTTATCTCCTGGATTAATACGTTCTGGTGAATAACCACAATAAAAATCTTTATTAAATGTTAGTCCACTTTCTTTTTCTAAAATCGGCACACACTCATCCTCTGTAACTCCAGGATATACAGTTGACTCATAAATAACAATATCTCCTTTCTTTAATAATTTTCCAATTGTTTTTGAAGATTCTATTAAAGGTATCAAGATTGGTCTGTTATTTTTATCAACTGGTGTAGGCACTGTTACAATAAAAATATTGACAGACGATAAGTCTAATGTACTGCTAGAAAACAATAAACTACTAGTTCCTTTTTTGGACAAAACATCGTCTAATGTTGTTTTGTTGACTTCTAACGTGTTGTCTATTCCCTTATTTAACTGATCTATCCTTGTTTGATTAATGTCAAAGCCCACGACCTCGTACTTTTTAGCAAACTCTACAGCTAATGGTAATCCAACGTATCCAAGACCTATTATCGCAATTTTATCTCTCATTTATCTCTTGTTAACTGACTATGATTATCTGTTTTTGTTAGAAAACCAAGAGGTAGTCAATTGTATCCCTTTTTTAAACTTATATTTTGGATTATATCCTAGGTAATTAAATGCTTTAGATATATCTGCTAAAGAGTGTTTTACATCCCCTGTTCTTTCTGCACCATTTTCAATAATACTAGTAGATATAACTTCTATTTTTTTTAAATTATTTGAAATAGCTCCTATTAATTGATTCAAGTTAATACGCTCTCCACAAGCTACATTATATATTTGATTAACAGCTTCTTTATTTAAACTTAATGCCGATTTTATATTTGCCTGAACTACGTTTTCTATGAAAGTAAAATCTCTAGAATGTTCTCCATCTCCATTTATAGTAATGGTTTCCCCCTTTAACATCTTTCCTATAAACTTAGGTATTACTGCTGCATATGCACCATTTGGATCTTGTTTTGGCCCAAAAACATTAAAATATCTTAAACCAATGGTTTCTAAACCATAGGTTTTATAAAATACGTCTGCATATAACTCGTTTACATACTTAGTAACGGCATAAGGAGATAATGGTTTACCAATATTATCTTCACATTTAGGTAAAGACGGACTATCCCCGTAAGTACTTGATGATGCAGCATAAACTACTCTTTTTACAGAGCTAGAATCTTTGGCTGCCACTAAAATGTTTAAAAACCCATTAACATTTGCATTATTCGAGGCTATAGGATTATTTATTGACCTTGGAACAGAACCTAAAGCTGCTTGATGCAATACATAATCAATATCTTGCATTGCGTGTTCACAATCTTGCAAATTAGTAATATCTCCTTTTATAAATGTGAAATTAGAATACTTCTTAAACGGTTTTAGGTTGCTTAATTTTCCGGTCGATAAATTATCCAAAACCAAAACTTTTTTTGCATTATATTTAAGTAAATACTCCACAAGATTTGAACCAATAAACCCGGCTCCTCCTGTGACTAAAAAAGACAGATTTGATAGGTCTTCTTCATGATATTTTTCTGAATACATATATAAAAAATTATTAAGATTGAATTGCTTTAATATGATTATCCAAACTAACCTTCCAATTAGGTATATTTATATTAAAAACAGAACTAATTTTTGTTTTATCTAACACACTGTATTTTGGTCGTTTTGCTGTTGTAACAAAAGCAACCGAAGTTACGGGATTAACTTTAATTTTTGTTTTAGATATTTCAAAAATAGCTTTTGCGAAGCCATACCAAGTGGTTTCTCCTAAGTTACTAAAATGGTACAGTCCAAAACCCTTTTTTCTACTAATTACAATATTGATGATTGCATCTGCTAAATCGTTAGCATTTGTTGGTGTGCCCTTTTGATCATTGACAACATTTAACTCGTCTTTTTCTTGAGCCAATTTAAGCATCGTTTTGACAAAATTATTTTTAAACTCTGAGTATAACCAAGATGTCCTAATAATATAGTAGCTGTCAAGTATCGCTTGTATTGCTCCCTCCCCATCCAATTTTGTTTGACCATAAACCCCTAATGGCTCTGTTAAGTCTGTCTCCTTATAAGGCCTATTAGTATTACCATTAAAAACAAAATCTGTAGAGATATGAATTAATGTTACTCCAAATTTATTTGATGCTTCAGCTAGATTTTTAGGGCCAATAACATTTATTTCATAAGCCTTTTTATGATCTACTTCGGCATTATCTACTGCTGTATAAGCAGCGCAATTTATACAATAGTCAAAATTATGATTGCTAAAAACAGCCTCAGTTTGGATAGGATTAGTAATATCCAAAGCTTCACTATCTAAAAAAACAAAATCTAAAGTGTTTTGCTCTTTAGATTTATTTTTTAAACATGATCCTAATTGACCAGCAGATCCTGTTACAAGAATTTTTATCATTTAAACAATTGTTTTATCGTTGGTAAGACTTTATCTTTTTCTGAAATTATAAATTGTTCAGCGTTAAGATTCCAATCAATATTTAAGTCACTATCGTTATAAATCACACCATTTTCTGAAGCTTTATTGTAAACATTATCACACTTATAATTAAATACTGCGGTATCGCTTAAAACAATATATCCATGAGCGAATCCTCTAGGAACAAACAACTGTTTTTTATTTTCTTCAGATAATTCAATTGTTATATGTTGTAAAAAGCTTTCTGAATTAGGTCTCAGATCTACTGCAACATCCATAACTACGCCTTGAGTAACCCTAACTAATTTAGCTTGAGAAAACTCTCCTACCTGAAAATGCAAGCCTCGTAAAGCTCCTTTTTTAGAAAAAGCCTGATTATCTTGAATAAAATCTACTTTTTGATTTATTAAGTAATCAAATTCACTTTTTTTATAACTTTCAAAAAAATACCCCCTAGAATCTCCAAAAACAGTGGGCTCTAGAATGTAACAGTCTTTTAGTATTGTTTTTATCGCTTTCATTCTACTCTTGATTAACAAGACTTATTAAGTGTTCTCCATAACCACTTTTTAATAATGGTGTTGCTAAGTTAATTAGTTGTTGTTTAGATATAAAACCACTACTATAAGCAGCTTCTTCTATTGCACCAATCTTTAATCCTTGACGTTCTTCTATAACTTGTACAAATTGTGACGCTTGCATCAAAGAGTTGAAAGTCCCGGTATCTAACCAAGCGGTTCCTTTATCTAAAATTGAAACTTGAAGATTACCTTGATTCAAATATGCTCTATTGACGTCCGTAATTTCTAATTCACCTCTTTTACTTGGCTTTATATTTTTTGCGATTTCTAATACACTATTATCATAAAAATAAATACCTGGAACTGCATAATTTGATTTTGGTTTTTCCGGTTTCTCTTCAATTGATAAAGCCTTTCCTCTGTCGTCAAAATTTACAACACCATAACGTTCTGGATCTGTGACATGATAAGCATAAACAATTCCTCCAGTAGGATCTATATTGGATTTTAATAACTCTGTTAGTCCTGTTCCATAAAATATATTATCTCCTAAAATAAGTGCCACCTTATCTTTACCAATAAAATCAGCGCCAATAATAAAGGCTTCAGCCAATCCGTTAGGTTTATCTTGAATTTCAT
The DNA here is from genome assembly GCF_002836085.1 of Olleya sp. 1-3. NCBI lineage: Bacteria > Pseudomonadati > Bacteroidota > Flavobacteriia > Flavobacteriales > Flavobacteriaceae > Olleya > Olleya sp. 1-3. The sequence goes on along the minus strand of NZ_PJBW01000004.1, from coordinate 74,814 downwards.
ATTGAAAGACACAACCTAAATGACTACCATCACCAAGTAATTGTCTAAATAAAGGTAAATGATCTGGAGTAGATATAATTAATATTTCTCGTATACCTGCACCTATCAAAGTAGACAAAGGGTAATAAATCATTGGTTTGTCATAGATAGGCATCAATTGTTTACTTAACACTTTAGTTAATGGGTGTAACCTTGTACCAGACCCTCCTGCAAGTATAATTCCTTTCATGCCTAATTACTTTATTTATTATACTTTTCTAAATACCAGTTTATTGTTTTTCTAATTCCTGATTCAAAATTTTCTTCTGCACGCCATCCTAAATTTTTTTCAATTTTTGAAGCATCTATAGCATATCTAAAATCATGTCCTGGTCGGTCTTTAACAAATGTTATTTGCTCTTTATAAGATTTTTCAGCAGGCATTAATTCATCAAGTATTGAACAAATGGTATCTACGATAGTTAAATTATTACGCTCATTTTTACCACCAATATTATAAGTTTCTCCTGATTTACCAGTCTTATATACTAAATCAATCCCCTTGCAGTGGTCTAGAACATATAACCAATCCCTAATATTAGTTCCATCACCATAAATCGGAATATTTTCTCCATTAATAGCCTTTCTAATAATTGTTGGAATTAATTTTTCGTCGTGTTGTTTTGGCCCATAATTATTTGAACAATTAGTTGTTATTACGTTCATTCCATAAGTATGATAGTAACTTCTGACTACAAAGTCTGAAGCTGCTTTTGAAGCACTATATGGACTATTAGGTGCATAATGCGTGTCTTCAGTGAACAGTCCTGTTTCACCTAATGTTCCATAAACTTCATCTGTTGAAATATGATGAAATCTATTGTTTTCTTTTCCTTCTTTATATTTAAAAGGTGAAGACATCCAATGCTTTTTGGCAACATCAATAAGATTAAATGTACCCGTAATATTAGTGTTTATAAATGCCCCTGGATTTGTAATAGAATTATCAACATGTGATTCTGCAGCAAAATGAATAACACCTTCAAATTGATATTTTTCAAAAAGTTTTTCAATTAGACCTCTATCGCAAATATCTCCTTTGACAAAAGTGTAATTAGAATCACTTTCAACTTCTTTTAAATTAGTTAAATCTCCAGCATAAGTTAGACTATCTAAGTTAACTAAATTGATATTAGGATTTGTCTCTAAAAAAAAAGTAACAAAATTAGATCCTATAAATCCCGCTCCTCCAGTAACAAGTATTGTTTTCATAATTAATTGCGACTCTACTTATTTTGAGATTCTAAAAAACGTTTTAAGTTTAACATCATTATAGTGATAAAAATCAAAATAAAAGCAATAATTGGAAATGTAAATTTAAAATAATCTGTCCATTGCGATACATCATAACCAGATGGTGGAAAATCAGAAACTACATCAATAATATTTCGATTTACATCTAACTCATTTTCTAATTTTGTCCTTTGTTGAGTTAAACTAAATAATAAAGTCGTTAAGTTTGATTCATCAACTAACAATTCATTAGGTTGTGAATTACCCATATAAAAATTAGTCCCACTGCCACCATTATCGGACACGGATTTATCAGACTCCTTAATTCTAATGGCTAAATAACTATTTTTTAAAGAATCTAACTTCTGTATTTGACCAGTAATGTCTTTTATTTTGGCGTTAATATTTATAAAATTTATTTGCTTTAAAGAATCCAAATAAGGGTTCTTTCTTAAAAAAGAAACAAAATTATTTTTTAAACTTTTATAAACATTTTTATCAGTTGCTAAAACACCGATTTTATGTGATTTAAAACTATAATTATTAAGTCCTTCAAGGTAATCTTTAAAAGTCGATTCTGCTCGAGAAACAGAATCTAAACCTGATTTATACTCGATATACATTTTCATTTGAGTATTTTGATCAATATCTGGTTCAATATAGAAATTTTTGATTTTGCCTGCTTCCTCCTCACTAATTCCTAATTGCCTAGATATTTCCTTATTATCATGATCAATTGCGGCTAACTGATTTAGGTTTCGCATGTTTTCATAAACCTGACGTGTAGAATTAAAATTAGTGTTAATAAACATATTAGCCCCATAATTTTTCTCCTTTAAACTATCCAAACCATAACCAATAGCAAAACTAACTACAACTCCTATAGCATACCATTTTGCAGACTTAAATAAATGCAATAAAAGTGCAATTATAAGTTTATAAATAGTTTTAAATATTCTCTCAAAAAAAGAATACACTTTACCAAAAGCATTCCCTATTAGGTTAAAAAAGACTAATAAATCAACTTCTTCGGATTTATTGTCGTTATTTTTAGGTAATTCTTGACTCATGATTTAAATTAATTATTGGTTAAATATTTGTTGTAAAATTTTTCTTGTAATAAGGTAAGTTGGTTTTACACCAGAAGTACCTAAACCTCCAGAAGCTAGCGTCCCTCCTGTTTCTAATGGGTTATCACTTGCGTAATAAGCATATCTAACTTTTACGTCAGGATTTATACTACCTCTAACTTTAGACGCTGCCTGAATTGCTTTTTGATAATGCGCCCCTTCCATTTCTAATCCTATCACATTCCAGGTAGAATTATAAAAGAATTTTAAAATATCTTTATTTTGTAAAGAGGTTCCTAGCACCGTAATCATGGCACCTTCAAAAACAGAAACGCCTTGACCTTCTAAATCAACCTTACTTAATTCGTTTTTAAAAGGGTAATTATCTGCAGTACCTTCAAAAATATGTGCTGAAGGTATCATAATATCACCTTTACCTCCTTCTAAGATACCTGCTTTACCCATAATAGAGACAGATTCTATATTTAGATGTGTCTTGCTGCCATCTTCACTAAAAGGCTTTAAAAACTCGTCTATAGTCTCATATGCTTGCTCTCCAAAAGCGTAATCCATAACAAAAAGCACTGGTGCTTCTTTATCTTTTTCTTGTTTTGGTAAATTTAAATCTGTTTTAGATAAATCTATTTTAGCTGTATCAAAAATCTGAACATCAATATTAGTCCCAGAAGTATCTTTTATAAAGATCATCCCTTGTTGCTCTGCTTTTTGAGTTACTTTTTTTCTTAATGCTTTATTATCACTTTGACTTAATGCTTCATAAACCTTAAAAATTTCGGTTTTAGATGTTTCTGCTTTCAATGCTATTGGTGCATAAAGCGTATTCATAACACTATGTAAGTTGGCACTAATTATATGTATTGGTCTTTCTAAAAGGCCTTCTTTTTTTAAAGTCTCTTTTATTGTATTCGCCCACATTTCACCATGAATATGGTGCCCTAATCGTTCTCTTAAAACCGGGCTAAAAGTTACGGTACGCTTACTATTTTCAACAACTTCTTCAATCGCTAATTTACCTAACCAATACACTATATGTAATAAACGTTCTGGCTTGCTTGGTAATGCAAATACGTCATATACTGTAGAGAGTTCTTTAAACGTACGACCTAAAATATTTGCTGTATGCGTAATAGCTATTTCACGTTCTTTTTGTGTTAGCTTTTTCTTATTTAAAACTGCTGCTTCTAATTTTTGCCAATCTCTAGTTGTAGCACCGTTTTCATCAATAATAACACGTTTACTAATCTTGTGAGATTCGACAAATAAAAATGTAAGGTGTGTTAAAATATCATAAATTTCAGAACGTCCTCTAGTGATTTCAATATTCATTTGCTCGTCATCAATACGATAACAATTTCTTCTACGCTTAGGCGGAATTATAGCTTCAAAATGAGAATCTTTATAACCTTCATCACTTGTAAGGTTAATAAAACGACACTCTTCAATACCGTGAGGCAGTCTATCTATAACATAAAGTAAGCCTTCTAATTCTGCTTTTTCATCTGCTACAGATCCATAAATTTCTGGCCTCAACACTAATAGTGCTTCACGAAGTGTCTCTCCTGACACACCCATAGGCTTATAAAAACCTCTGTTAAACAAGTGACGCATAGTAATATACATACGCTCTATTGCATTTGAGCTTTCTTGTGCTCTCGTTCTTTCATGTTGTTTAATCATACTACTTATATAATGTATTTAACGTTCAAAGATACTATTATTTAGTCAAAACTTGTGATTTTAATGCGTCAGCAATTTTACGATCATTTGCTAATCGCGGTATTTTATTTTGACCTCCTAACTTACCTATTGATTTCATGTAATTTTGAAATCCATTTTTTTCAACCTTTGTAATTTTCAGGGGTTGTAAAACTTTTCCTGCTACCAAATCTAAATAATAACTGTTCTGTTCTTGCAAAGACTTGTCTATTTTTTTCGCTAAAGCGGAAATATCTTTAGGTTCATTCTCAAACTCTACAAACCATTCATGATACGGTAATCCTGATTCTGGACTTATTTGTGGTGCAACCGTAAACTCGTTAATTCTAACTTCAGACCCTTCAGTTGCGTCCTTCATAGCCTGTTCTACCTCTTTACCTATAACATGTTCTCCAAATGCCGAAATAAAATGTTTGATACGTCCAGACACGATAACTCTGTATGGTTTTGTTTCTGTAAACATAACGGTGTCTCCTATGTTATAAGACCAAAGTCCTGCATTGGTAGATATTATCATAACATAATTAATACCAACCTCAACATCTTTTATAGTGATACGTTTAGGGTTTTCATCAAAAAACTCATCAGCTTTTACAAACTCGTAAAACATACCAGAATTTAATTGCAGTAGCATTCCTTTTTTGTCTTGCTTGTCCTGAAATGCAAAAAAACCTTCACTTGCAGGATACAATTCTATACTATCGACTTTCCGACCTATTAAGTTCTCAAATTTAGCACGGTAAGGCTCATAATTAACACCGCCAAATATAAAAAGGTTGAAATTTTTAAAAATATCACCGACCTTTTGTCCTGTCTTAAGTTGCAGTTTTTCAAAATACATTTGCACCCACGATGGTATTCCAGAAATTATAGACATATCCTCGTTTACGGTTTCTTCTACAATAGCATCCACCTTAGTTTCCCAATCTTCAATACAATTGGTTTCCCAAGAAGGCATTCTATTTTTTTGAAGGTATTTTGGAACAAAATGTGCTACAATACCAGACAAACGACCTAGTTGTACTCCGTTTTGCTCTTTTAAAACAGGACTACCTTGTAAAAATATCATTTTACCATCTACAAACTTTGCATTTCCTGTTTCATGAATGTAAAGCAATATTGCATTTTTTGCAGCATTTACATGGTTTGGCATACTTTGCTTTGTAATGGGGATATACTTAGCGCCAGACGTCGTCCCTGACGTTTTTGCAAAATACAGCGGTTTCCCTATCCAAAGGATATCTTCTTCGCCTGCCACAACACGGTCTACGTAAGGTTTTAAAGCTTCGTAATCTCTAATAGGCACTCGTTTTATAAAATCTTGGTAATTATTGATACTTACAAAATCGTGATCTATACCAAAAGCAGTACCTGCTGCTTGACTTATTAAATCTTTAAAAACTTTATCTTGTGTTTCTATTGGGTTATTTGCCCATTTTTGTATTTTCTTATAAACGCGTTTTGCAAACGGTTTAGCTAAAGCTGATTTTAGTGAAAGCATTATTTAAAATCTATAAAATTAGTTGGGTTTACTGAATAGCCATCGCTCCATAATTCAAAATGCAAATGTGGTCCAGTAGATAGCTCTCCCGAATTACCAGACGCAGCAATTACTTCTCCTGCTTTTACTAAATCACCTTGACTTTTGTTTAATGAAGCATTATGCTTATATACAGATATTAGTCCGTAGCTATGTTCTAATATAATTACATAACCTGTTTGCGTTGTCCACTCTGCAAAAATAACAGTACCATCCGCTGTTGCTTTTATAGGCGTGTCTTTTGCTAAAACAACATCTACTGCATAGTGTTTTGTTTTACTATTGTAATTTTCGCTAATCGTACCATTTGCTGGCGGAAACAAAACAAAACTAGCTCTAGATTTTGCGGTTTCAAACAAGTTATATTTATCTTCCTTGTCTACTTTTTGTCGTAATAAAGAATCTTCTTTAATAGGGTTTAAATCCACTTGACTTGCTTCAAGTTTTGCTGCTTGAATTATCGAGTCTTTATTAAATTGAACTGTACTAACCTCGCCTTGTAACACCTGCTTAATAGACGTAAAATACTTTTCGTTTAAATCTATAACACGTTGCAAAGAGTCTGTTTTAAAACTTAATTTAACAGCTTTCTTTTTAAGTGAGGTTGAGGAGTAACCAGGGATATATTCTTTTAATGGCGTAAATGCTATTAAAATTGTTGTAAAAACAATTAAAAATATTGCAGACAGCGTGCCTAAAACAAACACATTTAGACGCGTTAAATTAAGTGATAGTCTTTCTTCAAAAGTATCGTCGTTTAATATTACCAAACGATACCTGTGTAGTAACTTCTTCTTAATTTTTTTAGATTTTTTTTCGGGTTTTACCATATTAAAAACAAAAGTAAATAAAAATTTGTGCTAACATCTTTAGGTTAAGCTAAAGTTAGTCTTTTAACGTTATTATTAAAGTTTAATTATTAACTTTGTGGTCTAAATTTTAAGTTATGATTTCAGCAAGTATATTTTTAGGTATGGTAGGACCTTGGCAAATCGCAATAGTAGTGGTTTTGGTTTTATTATTATTTGGAGGAAAGAAAATCCCAGAATTAATGCGTGGACTAGGTAGCGGAATTAAAGAGTTTAAAGACGCTAGCAAAGAAGAAGAAAACGAAGAGAAAAAGTAAATTTTACTTTATCATATAAAAAAAACCAATGCATTGCATTGGTTTTTTTTATGCTCTTAAATTTTGTTTACTTGTTTATTTCTAAAGATTTTATAATAGATTCAAGCTCTAAAACATAATCACGTTTACTTACTGATGGTGCAAAAGTAAACCCTTCAATAACCACATAACGGTTATTAATTTTATCTTCAACCATATAGTTTAAAAATGGTCCTGCATTATAGCTGTCTTTAATTTCCCAAGTACTTCTAACTTCATAAGCGGGCTTATTATCTATAATTGTATTGTATAGAAACGGTGTATACGCCTCCTCTGTCATCATATAAGATCCATCTGTTGGTCCCGGAACATATTTTTGACCCACACTGTCTCTAATTCTAATAACCTGCTCTATAATATCACCTTCTTTATCTATAGCAGTTAAAGGGATTTGATATATCATAAAGTTATTAGTACCAGTCGTTAAATTTTTTCTAATCCAGAAAAAATTACCATCTTCTCTTGCTACTCTATAAGCAGAAGGAAACTGAAGTTTTAAACCTAAAACCTTTTCAATATTATTATTAACGTGAGGCGAATTACTAGTTAGCTTTTGACGTGCCTCTATTTCTTGATTTTTAAACGTTTCTAAGATTTTGTCTTTGTTAGCGCTTAACAATTTTATAATTTGGTTATTGTCTTTTCCACTAACTACCACCAATTTTTGAGGTCTTGCAAAAGCATCAGATAGGACTTTAAACCCTTCGTCTTCCCCTTTTTCAATTTTTAAAACAATTCTGTTTTGAGTAGCAAATCCAGAAAACACTTGTGGTGGCATTTGATTTATATCAAACATAGGTTCTGCTTGAGGCAATCCGGGAACAACCGTTGTTAACACCTCTCTAACTTGATCACCAACTCTACCTTTCCAAAGATCATTATCTATAACAACGTTTACATTGTATAGGTTTCCTGAAGATTGTGGTACTAAACGTTGATTTTTAGAAGAACCTTCTTTACACGATAGTATTGTGCATACTAATAAAATTAAAATAGCGACTTTTTTCATTTCTATACTGTTTTAGAGATCAATTATCCTTTTGAAACTAATAGTTTCATTCCTGGTTTTAATTTATTACCACTAATATCATTCCAATCTTTAATATTTTGAACCGAAACTCCAGAAAATTTTTGTGAAATACTCCATAGACTATCTCCTTGTTGCACTGTATACGTTTTTGCGTTAGCTGGTATTACTCTTTTTTTAGCTGTAGCTGAAGCTTTAGCACGATTTACAGGCACCCCATTTCTAGGATAGATAGTTAATCGTTGTCCAATTTTTAGATTATTATTTCTTAAACCGTTCCATTGTTTAATTTGACTAACTCTAACTCCAAATTTTCGGGCAATTTTCCCTAAGTAATCCCCTTGTTGTACTCTGTATCTAGTTTTAGAATCAGAATCTTGAAATTGAGGTAGCGGTTTTTCACGCTTATCAAATTCTGCTTTAGCATGTGCATACAACTGCTCTTCGTTATTTACAAACGCTCCAATAATAGTCCTTGGTAATCGTAATGTGTAGTTTTTACCTTCTATAAAAGGAATAACATCCAACTTATAAGCCGGATTTAAAAACTGAAGCGTTTCAATCTCCACACCTGTATATTCCGACACCTGATCTAAGGTTATCATTTGCTTGACATGGATGGTATCTGTTTCTATCAAATGAAACTCCGGTCTATGTTGCACAAATCCATGCTCCTTAGCATATTCAAAAATATACATTGTTGCCAAAAATGCGGGTACATAACCTGCTGTTTCACGTGGAAGATTTGGCCTAATATTCCAATAATTTTGATAGCCTCCAGAACGTCGTATTGCTTTACTAACATTACCTGGACCTGAGTTATAAGCTGCCAAAGCTAAATCCCAATCACCAAATAATTTATACAATTTAGATAAGTATTTAGACGCCGCAATTGTTGCTTTAATTGGATCACTACGCTCATCCACATAACTACTTACATCTAAACCATACTCTTTTCCGGTTGCAAACATAAATTGCCATAATCCTGTTGCACCAACTCTAGAGCGGGCACGAGGTTTTAAAGCAGATTCTACTATCGCTAGATATTTCATCTCTAACGGAATATCGTAGTTGTCCAACTCACGTTCAAACATTGGAAAGTAGTAATTACTTAATCCCATTAAACGTTCAAAAGAATGATGACGATTTTTTAAAAACGACTTAATAACACTTTCTAAACCTGGGTTATATTCTACATTAAAAGGTGTTCTAGCATTTAAGCGCTGTAATCTTGCTTTTAAAGTATCTGTTGTTAACTCAGGATAGTAAACTGCATCATATTTTAATCCAGAAACGTCTCTATAAATAGTATCAAACAATGTATTACTATACAATTCTTCTAACCATTTTTTATCTATATCTGCAGCAAACTCATGGTCCTGAAGCACTTTAGGTAACTCTAAAACCTCAATAGATTTTATAGATTTTTTAAAATAGGCTTGACCGTCAATTATTGTATCAATAACGTAGTCTTCTCCTTCTTGTAATTGGTCCTGTCTTAATCTGCTTTGTTGTATTGTATCTTGGGCAAAACCAAAATTAATTCCCAAAAACAGTAAAAAGAAAGCACTATATATTTTTACTTGATGCATGTACTTTTATTTATTGCATAACGATTAAAAGTGCTCTATTATTTTAAAATAGCAGCAATACCAGGAAGTGTCTTCCCTTCTAAGCTTTCTAACATTGCACCACCTCCGGTACTAACGTAGCTTACTTTGTCTTCAAATCCAAATTGTTTTACTGCTGCGACAGAGTCACCACCACCAACAAGAGAAAAAGCTCCATTTTTAGTTGCTTCTGCTATGGCGTCTCCTAACGCTATTGTACCCTTTGCAAAACTTTCCATTTCAAAGACACCTAAAGGTCCATTCCAAAGTATTGTTTTGCACTGTAATACAACATCATGAAACATTGCTATAGATTTTGGACCAGCATCTAAACCTTGCCATCCATCTGGTATTTTAGTTACATCAAGAACTTGTGTTTCTGCATCGTTACTAAAGGCATTTGCTGCTAGTACATCCACTGGAAGGTGTATTTGTACGTTTTTAGCTTTTGCTTGCTTTAAAATCTCTAATGCTAATTCCATTTTATCATCTTCACAGATAGAGTCTCCAACGCTTCCGCCTTGTGCCTTTATAAATGTAAAGGTCATACCACCACCAATAATTAGGTGATCTACTTTGTCTAAAATGTTTTCTATAATTGTAATTTTAGAAGATACTTTTGCTCCTCCAAGTACCGCTAAAACAGGTTTTTCGCCAGTTTTCATTACTTTATCAATACTCTTAATTTCTTTTTCTAATAGGTAACCAAAACATTTCTTTTCTGGAAAAAACTGAGCAATTACCGTTGTTGAAGCGTGTGCTCTGTGAGCAGTACCAAACGCATCATTTACATAAATATCTCCTAGTTTTGCTAATTTTTCCGCGAAAGCGACATCACCCTTAGTTTCTTCTTCATGAAAACGCAGATTTTCTAAAATTAAGATTTTTCCTGGTTCTAGATTGGCTGCAGCACGCTCTGCTTCTTCACCAATACAATTTGATACAAACTGAGTTTCTACACCAATAATATCTTCTACTTTATTAGCAATATGTTTTAAAGAAAATTGGTCTTCTACTCCTTTTGGTCTTCCTAGGTGAGACATTAAAATACAGCTTCCGCCATCTTCTAATATTTTAATAATTGTTGGTTTTGCAGCTTGTATTCTAGTCGCATCAGTAACCTTAAAATCCGCATCTAAAGGGACGTTAAAATCTACACGAATTAATGCTTTCTTATTCTTAAAATTAAAGTCGTTTAGTGTTTTCATCTGTTTTGTATGTTTTTAGTCTAGGTTTGATTTTAAAACCCACGTATCTCTATATCTATAATTTGTTTTTAGCTCTTCTGCTAATTCAAAAGCTTCTTCTGCAGTATCACTTCTTAAAATATAAACGTAATTCCAACTATTTTTTGGGTTAATAAAAGCAGTCGCTTTTAAACCATTTTTTATTAATTTATTGGTCCATTTCCCTGCTCTAATAGACTCTGCAAATACACCTGTTATTACATAATAACCGCCTTCTATACCCGCAATTGTTGTCGATTTTTTGTTTTTTAAATATCTAAATGCTTTAGATCCTAAACCTCTTTTACGATATTGATATGGCTTACGTTTTTCTTTGGTATTAAAACTTGGGTCTGACTCTGGTTGTGCTCTAACAATTTCTGGCGATACAGATGCTGTTTGACTAGCATCAGGGTTGTTTTCTTGAACAATATCGTCAAAATAGTTTTGAGCTATTTCCGTTTGAAAGGCTGTAAAATATAGATAAAAACGGTCCGATTGGGTTTTAAAACGCAGTGTTGTCTCACTTGTATTGTTGTTTATTATGGCATTATTGTAGTTAGGAATGTCCAATTTAGCAATATCAAAACCAAGTGTGTTTTCGCTGTTTGGCAGCCTATCTCTGTTTTTCATACTATTATTAGTAATAGAACTATTGAAGAAGTTTTGCTGAAAACGCGCCCCATTACTCAACGATTGAAAACTACCATCACGTTGTTTTACAATTGCAAATTCATCACCTTCCAAAGCAGCATCACCTTCTAAAGCAGATAATACCACTTTAGTTTTAACGTCTCCTTGCTGTACAGATTTAAAGTTTTTAAATGTAATATCAAAAGGCTCTTCTTTATTAACTAAAGCAAAACCGTGGTATGTAGAAATATATTTAGGATTGTCCGTAGGTGATTGGTATATCACATACAACATCCAACCCCCTGCACTACCACCAGATAAATAACCTTCTGTTGCTTTAATGTTAGCCACAGCATAGTCTCCTGATTTATTTTCGGCAGACTTTAAAAGTCTTGTCACATTTGCATAACAAGCGTATGGCGAATTAATAGCATGTGTCGGATTGGTTGCCCCGTCATAAATTATCTCTCCAGAAATATCTTGATACTCTTGGTTTGGTAACTTAAATTTAATTTGATTAATAATTGGCGAACGCGCTCCATTTCCTCTAAAAATGTAATTCCCTTTTTGTTCTTTACGCGTTCCTTTTTCGTAAGCATACGTTCCTGTCCAATATAGACCAGCGTAGGCTATTTTTTTAAAATCTTCAGGTAAAGATAAAGTGGCTTGACTAGAACTAAATGTTTCTGGGTCGTTATCAATATCTACATAACGCATTTTTGTATCATCGTTATTGACCTGCATATCATTAAACGCGTCTTTATCATCTTCGCTTAAAATATTATTACCAATAACAGTAACATCTCCAAAAATGTAAAATTCGTTTTGAGATTTGAAAGTAACACCATCAATAGACGCAGAATCTATTGCTGTGGTTTCTTGTGCATTAACAAGCCCTAAACCCATTACACAAAATAATAAACCTGATAGCCTTTTCATTTTAAAAATTAAAAGTGTGAATATTCTTCAAATATATACAAATACAACCATACTATAAATATGTACTGATAAAATCAATCTTTAATAAAAATAGTTTTTAATTACCAAGAAAACTATATTTGCCCTATGCTTTTCAGTGATATTTTAGGATTAAATCATATTAAAAAACACTTAACTACAAGTGCTGACAATGGTCGCATACCTCATGCGCAACTATTTATTGGCCCTGAAGGTTCAGGAACACTGCCTATGGCTATTGCCTATGCGCAATATGTGTTGTGCAAAAATGCGGCGGGAGAAAACAGCGGAGAAAACGAAGCTTGCAATATTAAGTTTAAAAACTTTTCTCATCCAGACTTGCATTTTGCCTTTCCGGTAACAACAACTGATAAAGTAAAAAAACATCCTGTATCTTCTTATTTCCTTACGGAATGGAGGCAGTTGTTAAAAGAACAACCTTACGGAAACTTATTTGATTGGTACAGACTTCTTGGTGTTGATAACAAACAAGGACAAATTGGTGTTGACGAAGCTTTAGATATTGTTAAAGCATTAAGCTTAAAATCTTACGAAGGTGGCTATAAAATTATGCTGATTTGGATGGCTGAAAAGATGAATACCCAAGCAGCCAACAAACTATTAAAACTTATAGAAGAGCCGCCAAATAACACGGTATTTATTTTAATTGCTGAAGAAGAAGAACAAATTATTAATACCATAAGATCCCGTTGTCAGATTATACATTTTCCGCCATTAGCAGAAAATGATATCAAAGCTGGAATCCAAAAACAATTTAGTCTTGATGATGCTACTGCTACTAAAATTGCACATCAATCTGACGGAAATTACAACAAAGCCTGTGATTTAGTCTATCACGACACAGAAGATGACCAATTTGAACAATGGTTTATTTTCTGGATACGTGCGGCCTTTAAAGCTAAAGGAAATAAAGCGGCTATACATGATTTAATTGGATGGAGTGAAGACATTGCTAAAACTGGTCGTGAAACACAAAAGCAGTTTTTAAACTTTTGTTTAGACTTTTTTAGACAAGCCATGTTATTAAATTATGGTGCTGAAGAGTTGGTTTATTTTGAAACCAAAAGCAAAGGTTTTGACATTTCTAAATTTGCACCATTTATCCACAACAATAATATTATGGATATCTCTAACGAGCTAAATGATGCAATTTATCATATTGAACGTAACGGAAATTCTAAAATCATCCTTACAGATTTAAGTATAAAACTAACACGTTTACTTCACGCTAAACAAGATTAAAATGTCTGAAAAAAAAACTTTTTTTGTCATAATAAATCCTGTTTCTGGAAACGGGAAAGGCAAAAAAGTTTGGAACAGCGTTAAAGACAAACTCTCACAACATTTTAATATTACATCTCAGTTTACCAATCACAGTAATCATGACATCCAAATTACACAAGATGCCTTAAATAAAGGGTTTCGTAATTTTATAATTATTGGTGGAGATGGCACATTAAACAAATTTATTAATGGCGTTTTTAGTCAAAAGACAATAAATCCAAATCAGATTAGCTTTGGTGTATTGGCTATAGGTACAGGAAATGATTGGATTAAAACATATAAAATTCCTAAAAATAGACACCGTGCGCTTCAGGCTATAATTAAAGGAAATACAAAGACTCAAGATGTTGGTTGTTTAACCTTTTTAGATCTAAATAATTCTAAAACCTACTTTTTAAATCTATGCGGTATTGGGTTTGATGGTTTGGTGGTTGACCTTGTTAAAAACGACAGGTCTTTTGGTAAATTAACCTATATTTTTGGCGCATTAAAAGCACTATTTAATTTCACGTATTTTGACACTAAAGTCACGTTAGACTCAGAAACAAAAACGCATAAAAACTGTATGATGATACAGTTAGGAATTTGTAGATATACGGGATCAGGAATGCAGCTGACAAAACAACCTGATCCAAATGATGGTTTGTTGGACGTCTCTATTGCCACTAATTTTACTAAATGTCAAATTGCAAAAAATATAATAGGATTATTTACTGGTAGTATTTTAAAGCACGAAAACATTACAACGTTAAAAACTAAGCATATCACATTAGAATTTAATGCAAAAAAACCGCTTATTCAGGCGGACGGAGAGCCTATGGCAACCAGTAATATAAAAGCATCTATACTACCACAAGCTATTACCTTTTATCTCTAAAATCCATGGTATTATTTAATACCTTTGAGCAAAAAAAATACAACAATGGACAACATCTTAAATAACATTACAGAGTTACTTTTACTTGCTTTTTTGGCAATTACATTTCTACAATCAGGATTAGACAAAGCCTTAGATTGGAAAGGTAATATTGCTTGGTTAAAAGGGCACTTTGAAAAAACGTTTATGGCTAATATGGTACCGTTAAATGTGGGGATTATATTTGTTTTAGAAACTATAGCTGGCCTATTTGCGCTTATAAGTATGGCAACCATTATTATAGATGGTAATACTGTGTTTGGCTTCTATTCGGCTATTTTAAGCGCGATAGTGCTTCTTTTACTATTATTTGGACAACGTGTTGCTAAAGACTACGATGGAGCAAGAACAATAGTGATATACTTTATTCCAACTATAATGGCATTATACCTACTAAAATAGATTAATACTCTGTCATATTTACTTTGAACACCCAATTATCTTTAAAAAGACTTTTATTAAGTAGTGTTTTATGTTGCATATAGGCATCATAGAAGTTTTCTGTATGAAACACATATACATAGTATAACTCTTGTTGATCGTCTATTAAAATCTCGCTGGCATACCCAGAGTCTCTTAATTGATTTTGCCAAGCAATTGCATTTTTAGGTATAGAAAACAGTTTATTAATAACATAATACCCTTTTTTAACACCTTCTATTTGCGCGGTATTTTTTTCTAAAAGTAATTTAAAAGCCTGAGTTTCTAGAGGTTTATCTTCTAATTCTAAGGCTTTTACATACGTATTACTAGCAATAATTACATCTCCACTAACTAACATTTCTTGTTGAATTCTTGATGCAGAAACCCCTAAAGAAACACTATTAACTTTTTGATTATCAGTGTTTTCCATGGTTTTTATAGGTTGTCTCAAAACTAATGGTTCCGATACAATAGCTTGTTCTGGTAACGGTGTAACAGGATTAACCGTAACCACTGTAACGGATTGCACCTTAGGATTGGGTATTATTACTGGCTTTGGCGGTGTTACATCCCCTGGTATCGTTATAGTAGGTTTCTTTAAAGCTATAGTACCCTCCGCATCTAAATCCATTTGCACCTCCACCATAGGACGCGATTTATGAGAAGAGAATACTACGGAATTAGAAGGTGCTTTTGATTCTATTTGATTAAAATAATCTTCACTAATCTCGGTTTGAAAAGCGGTAAAAAACAAGTAAAAACGATCTTGTTTTGTGTTAAAAATAAGTTCAACCTTCTCCGTATTATTAGTAATAATAGCGTCTTTATTATTTGGCAAAGTTACTGAAGCAATATCAAACCCTAAAGTATTGTCACTATCGGGCAATCGTTGCTGATTATCTTTATTTGAAGAGGTAATCTGACTACTAAAAAAATTATTATGTACTCGATTTTCGGATTTTAACTTCCAAACTTTTTGAAGTTGCGAGTTGGCAATTACGCACTCATCATCAGTTAAAGCAGAATCCCCTTCTAACGCAGCCAATGTAATATCTGTACTAGTTTTACCTTTTTCTGGCGTTTTAAAATCCTTTAAATTAATGATTACTGGATCACTCCCAACGTGTGTAAACCCATTAAAGGTAGTAATATATTTAGGCTTTTTTGTTGGTGTTTCATACACCACATACAGCATCCAACCAGCAGCACTACCTCCAGCTACAAAACCTTCTGTAGCATTAATATTACCAACAGTATATTCGCCATTAACCTGTTTCGCGTTTTGTAAATGTTTAGTCACATCAGCAAAGCAAACATAAGGTGAATTTAAAGCAAAAGAAGTCTCTTTCGCACCATCAAACAAAACTTCTCCCGTGATATTTTTATAATTATCGCCTGGCAATTTTAGCTTTATTTTACTTATAACGCTTCTGTTTCGCTGACGTTCTCCTTGAAAGAAAAACTGAGAATTCTCCTCCCTTCTAGTCCCCTTTTTATAACTATAAGTTGCTGACCAATACAGTACAGCATAAGCAATATTTTTATGATTATCTGGTAATTGCAGACTCGCAGAACTGGACGAAAAAGTAGTATCATCTTTATCAATATCCACGTAAACCATATCAATATCGTCGTTAGTTAAACGGTGATCATTGTAAGGTTCAGTAGCGTCTTTACTAAGTATATTATTCCCGATAGCCACAGCTTCTCCATAGATATAAAACGCTTTTTGAGTTTTAAATGGAATAGCCTCCTGAGCATAACTAGCAGAAAACATAGCAAAGACAATAGCACAAGGCCAAAGCAAGCTTTTCATAATTTGAATTGAAAATGATTAATAGCGCAATAAATATAACTAATTAAAAGAAATACTCTGATATTTAAACCCTTATATAACAAAAAAGGCGATTAACTGTTGTTAATCGCCTTTTGACTTTACTATTAATGCCTTATTTACTTCTTATAAGCAGCATTTAAACCTTCTATTATCTTATTTGAAATATCATTTTCATCCTTTGAGAACATAACACTAGGTGCATTTTCTACTGTCCCTAAGATGTAATCATAACTATTAGATTTACCATAATCCTTAACAAAATTCTTTACTTTAACAATCAAAGTGTCTATTTCCACTTGATACTCTTTTTGAAAAGCTTGTTGTTCCTTTTGCCATGCTTGTTGTAACCCTTGTGCTTTTTGTCTCAATACGCTCTCTTCTGCACTCTGCTTACTTTTTGGTAATGTTGCAATTTTTTGAAAATTTAACTGAAATACTTGTCTAAAGCTATCCACTTTTTTCTGGAATAAAGAATCTTTAGTATTGTATCTAGATTCTAAATCTAGCTTCTCATTTATTTCGTTTATAATAACACCATTATCAACGAATACAATTTTTTGTTTTTGACAAGACGTAAAAACTAACCCAAGTAATACTAAACCTAATATTTTTTTCATTTTTATTTTTTAAGAATTTGAGCAAATGTAAATAATAAAATAAACTAGAAATAAATTTTAATCACACATTTTAACCCAAATAAGAAATACTTATCACAAATTTGGACATTTATAGGGAATCCCTATCAAAAACGGGGTCAAATAAAGCCATTTAAGCACGTTTTAAAAAAAGCTAATGTGATAACACATTATAGTGCTTAATAAATTAACAGCGAATCTTATATTAAATTTTAGCTGTTTTTAAGCACATAAATCAATGAAGAATACTCTCCAGAAGACTTTGCTTTGTAATTTGATCTAAATCCAATCCAAAATGCTTTAAAGATATTCATCCATCCAGATTTATATTTTTCAGAAAGCAGACTAACATAATACGAGTCAAAAACCATTGGCAACGTTTTTACAACCGACATATTAATTTTTGCAAACAACTTAGAAACTGATTTTTGATTAAAATGCCACAAATGTCGAGGCACATCTAATGCTGCCCAAAACTGTTTATAGTAGTTTGAATCGTAACTTTTATAGTTTGGAACTGCAATAATTAAAACTCCCGAAGGTTTTAATAAGGCTTTTAGTTGAGCAATTTGTGCTTCTAAATTTGGAATATGTTCTAAAACATGCCATAAAGTAATGACATCAAAACTCTCTTTTTCTAAGTTATTTATATAATTAGAATCAAAAACGGATTGATTTGTTTTGCTATTTGCAATCAATCTAGCCTCTTTATTTGGTTCGATTCCTGACACAATCCAATTGTTATTTTGTGCAGTATTCAAAAAATCACCTGTACCACAACCAAAATCTAATAGTGTTTTTTGTTCCGTTTTAAACGAATTAATCAACTTTAATTTACGCTTTAAAGATATTTCTCTGATACTATGATATACCTTTTCAAACAAATTGCGTTTAGAATCTGTATGAGAAATGTAGTCTTCTGTCTGATAATATTCAGGTAATTTGTCTAAAGAAGGCTTAGGAATTGTTTCTAAATACCCATACGTTTTGTTCTCAATTAATTGAAATTCTTCTCCAGAAACAGAGTAATCTTTAACCTTAATAAATGCGTTTTGGATGTTTTGACTTGACACTATTAATTAAATTTAAGCTGAATTTAGATGTAATACTACAGCTGATTTATACTTTTAAAGACAAAAAAAAGCGAACGTTCCACGTGGAACGTTCGCTTTTTTTATTGATTTATCGACCCATAAAAACCAACAACACCGAAATATCTGATGGCGAAACGCCACTAATTCTTGATGCCTGAGATATGGTTACCGGTTGAATTTTAGTTAATTTTTCTCGTGCTTCCAAACTCATAGATTGCAGTTTAGAGTAGTCAAAATTAGCTGGAATTTTTATGTTTTCAAGACGCGTTAACTTGTCTGCATTGTTCTTTTCTTTTGCAATATATCCAGAATATTTCACCTGAATTTCGGCTTGCTCTATAACCTCACCATCCAAATTATTAGTCTCGATATATTCTGAAACCGATGCCACTTGCTTCATATCGTCAATACTAATATTAGGTCTAGCAAACATTTTAAACATCTTATCTTGCTGTCTAATTGATGCAGAATTCTTAGCTTCTAACACAGGATTTATCTCGTCCGGAGTAACACTAGTCTCTCTAAAAAACTGAACAAATTTGTCTGCTGCACCATGCTTTTCTTCCATCCTACGCAGTCGCTTTTCTGAAGCCAAACCAAGATCAAATCCTTTAGGCGTTAATCTAATATCAGCATTATCCTGACGCAATAACGTCCTATACTCTGCTCTAGAAGTAAACATGCGATACGGTTCTTCTGTACCCTTAGTAATCAAATCATCCACCAAAACACCAATGTATGCCTCATCCCTTTTAAGGATAAAAGCCTCACGTTCCTGAACCTGTAATGCTGCATTTATACCAGCCATTAATCCTTGAGACGCTGCTTCTTCATAACCCGTTGTTCCGTTAATCTGACCAGCAAAAAACAAGCCATCAATCAACTTAGTTTCTAACGTGTGCTTTAATTGTGTTGGTGGAAAATAATCATATTCTATAGCATATCCAGGTCTAAAAAACTTCACGTTTTCAAAACCAACAACACTACGTAATGCTTTAAATTGAACATCTTCTGGAAGTGATGTAGAGAATCCATTAATATAATATTCAACCGTATTCCAACCTTCCGGCTCTACAAATAATTGATGTCTATCCTTATCTGCAAACCTGTTAATTTTATCTTCAATAGACGGACAATATCTTGGCCCTAAACTTTTAATTCTACCATTAAACATTGGCGAACGATCAAAGCCTTCACGAAGTAAATCATGAACCTTTAAACTTGTATAAGACATGTGACAAGAACGTTGATGCGTTAATGCTTTTGTAGTATCTAAATAAGAAAACTTTTCCGGGTTTACATCTCCAGGTTGCTCGACCATTTTCGAGAAATCTAAAGACCGTCCATCAACTCTTGGCGGTGTTCCAGTTTTCATTCTACCAGATTCAAAACCTAAATTAACCAACTGTTCTGTAATTCCAGTTGCAGCTCTTTCGCCTGCTCTACCTCCTCCAAAATTTTTATCTCCAATATGGATTAACCCATTTAAAAAAGTACCATTTGTAAGGACAACAGTTTTTGATTTTATCTTCACACCAAGCGATGTTGTAACACCACAAACTTTTCCGTTTTCTACAATTAAGCCCGACACCATCTCTTGATAAAAATCAAGGTTTTTGGTTTGCTCTAAAAGTAAACGCCAATCTTCTGCAAAACGCATTCTGTCACTTTGGACTCTTGGACTCCACATTGCAGGCCCTTTAGATTTGTTTAGCATTTTAAATTGTATTGCAGAGGTATCACTCACAATTCCGGAGTATCCTCCAAGCGCATCAATCTCTCTTACAATTTGTCCTTTTGCAATTCCGCCCATTGCCGGGTTACAAGACATCTGTGCAATGTTTTGTAAATTCATGGTGATAAGCAAAGTCTTGCTTCCCATATTAGCTGCGGATGCTGCTGCTTCACTTCCTGCATGACCACCTCCAACTACAATTACATCGTAAACTTCGTTAAACATAATATTTATTTGACTAAACGATTTTGAAACTAGAACACTCTAACTACAAAATAATTTAAGTATGATTTTTAATAATTGTTCCACGTGGAACGTTTGACTTTTTAAAATAATTTAAGCGTGCAAATATACAACAAACTATTACATTGCATTTAGCAATGCTAAAGCTTCGTTTTCTTTGTTACGCATTTCAGCTGCATCTGCTTCTGACTTATCCTTATATCCACAGTAATGTAAAATTCCGTGAACAATAACACGATGCAACTCAGATTCAAATTCAACCTTAAAATCTTTTGCATTATCTGCAACACGCTCTACAGAAATAAAAATATCACCTTGTAATGTTTTTCCTACACTGTAATCAAAACTAATAACATCCGTTAAAGTATCGTGATCTAAGAACTCTACATTTAATTTATGTAAATACACGTCGTCACAAAACACATAGTTTATCTCGTCCTCCTTGCAGTTTTCGTTATTAATTATATTAGATATCCATTTAGATATTTTAGCGTCGTCAAGAAGCTTAAAATCGGTTTCGTAGTTAAAATTAATCATTTTGCTGTTTAAAATACTGTTGTGCTTTTTGCTTATAAATTTGTTGCAAAGGTAATGTTTGCTTATTCAAAATTTCTGTCGTGTTAAAATATTGTTTTGCCTTATCTTCTTGACTAGTTGTTGTATTCTTAAATTCTTTAGTATTTGATTCCGATTGACGTTTTTGTTCTTGACCTTGTTGCAACGCTGCATTTTCTAATTTTAAAAGTTGATGCTGAATATTTTTCATCTTACTCAACGTTTGATTAGTAAACCCATTATTGATTAAATCTACCTCAACCTGCTCCATATCCTTTAATAACTGTCTCGCCTCTCTGCTGTCTCCTAAACCTTCTTTATCCAAACGTTGTTCTAAAGCTTGACGTAACATTTGTTGTTCTTGATAAATTTTAAATAATTCGCCATTACTATCTTCATTAAAACCATCGCCTCCTTGCTTCTCTCCATTAGGCCCTTCTCCATTCTCTCCACCTTTACCTTTATTACCTCCTTTACCATTTTCGCCTTGTGCTCCATTCTCTCCACCTTCACCACCTTCTCCTTTATCACCAGATTTACCTTTGTCACCCTCTTCTCCTTTTTCGCCTTCCTGACCTTCTTTACCCTTATCACCCTTCTCCATGCCTTTCTCCATCTTTTTGGTCAACTCTTCTTGACTAATAATTATGTCCGGCATTGGCATACCACCTTCGCCTTGACCGGGAGAAGGCATTCCCATTTGATTTTGTAAATTATCTAGAGCGCCACTTAAAAAATCTGCCAAATTATTAGCAGACGTAAAAGCATATTGCTGCGATGACACACCACGATGCAACATATTCTCAGAAAGCTCTGCTAACGCTTTGTCTATATTAAAATACACTTCATTAATTTCTGTATTAATGTCTTCAGAAAACTTAGGTTGACGTAACGATATAGCAAATAAACTATCATCCACATGTTCAAAATGTGTTCTTAACTCTTTTTGCTTTTTAAGATAGGTTGCATATTCATTATGATTAATTTCAATGCTCTTAAATTGTTCCATCAACGCTTCTTCATCCATAGAGAAAATAACCAGATTATCTAAGATTTGACGTAGCATTTCAATATCTTCCTCTAACTGCTCCTTAGCAGCACTAGCCATTTCGCTTTGCATGCTCATGCTCATCTTTTTCATTTCCTGAGCTGCCTTTTTTTGTTTTTGTTTCGCAGATTGTTGCTTAGCCTCTTTTTCTTCCTGACTTCCTGCTTCTTGTTTATTCTTTAAATCCTCGCTAGCGCCTTGCTGATCATCGTTAATGTTTTCCTCAGTATTTTTGTTACGCGGTAAATCCATCGGCTTTTTCAAGTCCTTGTTATCCTTATCTAAAGTATCTAATTGGTCTTGTAGCTCTTCAAACTTACTATTTAACTCGTCTTGCTTTTCTTTAGTATTTTCTTCAGGTTTACTATTAGCTAATTTGTCTTGCTCCTTGGCCAACTTATCAAGTTCCAAACCAATTTTCTCCATTTTTTTAGACACATAATAACGTTTAGTCAACTCTACGATCTGCTCTAAACTACGTTTTTGACTTTTCGCTTTTTTAGCCAAATTATCCAACTTCGCAGAAAATTCTTCTTTACTAAATTTTTCTCTTAGCTTTTCTAATTCCTCAAGCAAACGTTCGTCTTCCTTAAGTTGCTCCTCATTATCTTTTAATCGTTCTTTTAAATCTTTTTTAAATTGATCTTCTTTGTCTTGGTCCTTCTGGAATTCGTCTAAATTATCTTTCAATTTTTTATTGAATTTTCTCATCATCTGCTCCTGCTCCTTTTGACGTTTCAAGAAGTTATCAAATTTCTTTTTATCGTTAAAATTAAGCTCAGACTTTTCTTTTTGATTTTTAGACAACTCTTGTAATTCCTTTTGCTGTTTATCAAATTTCTCTAACGACTTATTTAAATTCTGAATCGTTTGATTTTGCTCTTGAAGTTGTTTTTGTTCTTCTTCGTCTTGTGTTCGTTTTCTATAATTAAACACTGGACTTTTTGTACTCTTACTTTTATTTACGGCATCATTATCAAAAACCTCAAAATACAAATCGTAAGGCGTACCTTCTTCAAGATCTAAAGTATTAGGAAACGCTTTAATAAACTGATCAAAATTAGAATTACTAATAGGAATATTTACCATTTTTTTAGCGCCTTCATTCCCATTAGGGTAATACACTAATTGCAGTTTTCTTAATCCATAATCATCACTAACCTGACCTTTAAAATATAACGTTTGCTGATCTAAACTATCTGTTTTTGCT
The DNA here is from genome assembly GCF_002836085.1 of Olleya sp. 1-3. NCBI lineage: Bacteria > Pseudomonadati > Bacteroidota > Flavobacteriia > Flavobacteriales > Flavobacteriaceae > Olleya > Olleya sp. 1-3. Next base: position 51,576 of record NZ_PJBW01000004.1, on the reverse strand, counting down.
TCTAGCTTTAACTCTGGATATTGATCTTTAATAACCTGAATGCTATACGCTAGATTCTCGTAATTACGGAGGCTTTTATTACTTGTACTTATATTATAATCAAAGTTAGAGTAAATGCTTTTAGAGGTTTCAAAACCGCCTAATTTGTTGCTAGAAAAAGCAATAGTATCGCGACCAATCAAATCTACCTGTTCCGTTGCTTTAGTCTTTAACTGCCATGTCACCTTTGTCCCTTGCGGCACCACAGCATTACCAATACCTTTTAATATCTGACTACGCTTATTGGTATAATTTGGATAGTTTAAAACCATATCAAAACTAACTAGTGTTGGCACTTCTACCACTTTTAAAGTATACGGTTTAGACGTAATCCCATTAGCAGATAATCTAAATGTAATATCTTGTTTAGGCTGCTCAAAAACATACTCAAAATTACCCGCTTGAAGTTGTTGTAAAACATAAGTTTCTGTGTCAAACGTAATTTTTACATCTTCCGGACTAACCTGACCTTCTGTAGTCGCTAATAATCTAAATTCTTTATTTTCGGTAGTTTCTAAAGTTTCGTTTAAAACAAAAAACTGAAACGGTGCAGGTGGCTCATACGCTGTTTGATAATTAACCACACGTTTGTAGCTATCGCTAAACCAATTCATCTTACCAGAAATAGCAGCAATTACAACTATAGCAACAGGAATTGCTGCATATTTTAAATATTTTACGTTTTGTTTAAAGTTAACTGCTAGTTTAAACGGAATTGGATTAAGCTCTTCCGCCTTTTGATCAATACTTGCTAACAGTAATTCGGATGCATTTTCAGATTCTTTTAACTGCAATACATTAAGAAGCTTATCATTAACTTCTGGAAAATAACTACCAATAATAGTTGATGCTTCTTTATAATTAATTCCTTTTTGAAGCTTAAATAACTTTGCCAACGGTAAGGCAATAAACTTAACAAACAAGGCTAGTTCTACAACTATAAACAACCAAAACAATACGGTTCTAGCAGCCGAATTTAGCCATAGAAAATGTTCTAGTAAAAGCGTGAATATAAAATATAGTAACCCAATGCTAAAAAATAAAATAGCACCTTTTATCAACTCATTAGTATAATATTTTCTAATAAATTGCTCTAATTTAGACTGTATGTTATTAAAGTTATTCAAGTAATTGGTATTTAACTGACTAAATTACTGTTTTATTTTTACACTTATATAGTTACCAATATAAGTTAATGTTAAAGATTACCGCTTTCGCGGAAATTATGCCCTGTTAAAAATTGTTCTTTATTATTTCTTTGCTCTTTCTACTACTCTATTCTATCTTTGCACCTAATATCCTGAAACACGTTTAGGATGACAATTTATAGCTAACTTAAATACATCATGTTTAAGTGCTATTTTTTTACAAAACAACATGTCAGAACAAGTCAGAGTGCGTTTTGCACCAAGTCCAACAGGACCTTTACATATTGGAGGCGTACGTACCGCACTTTTTAACTATTTATTTGCTAAAAAGCATAACGGAACATTTGTATTGCGTATTGAAGATACAGATCAAAATCGCTATGTTGAAGGTGCAGAACAATACATAATAGACGCACTTAATTGGTGTAATATTCCTTTTGATGAAGGCCCAGGAAAAAACGAAAAATTTGGACCATACAGACAAAGTGAACGTAAAGAATTATACAAGCAATATGCAGAGCAATTAATAACTAGCGGAAATGCTTATTACGCTTTTGATACGTCAGAAGAGTTAGATTATCACAGAACAGATCATGAGTCTAATGGTAAAACATTTATCTATAATTGGCATAATCGTTTAAAATTAAGCAACTCTTTAGCACTTACGGAAGACCAAGTAAAAGCTAAATTAGATGCTGGAGACGATTTTGTAATTAGATTTAAAAGCCCACAAGACCAAACATTACATTTAAAAGATATTATCCGTGGTGATATTAAGATAGACACTAATGTTTTAGATGATAAAGTATTGTTTAAATCAGATGGTATGCCAACTTATCACTTAGCTAATATTGTGGATGACCATTTAATGGAAATTACACATGTTATACGTGGAGAAGAGTGGTTGCCAAGTTTAGCGTTACACTACCAATTATACACTGCTTTTGGTTGGGATAAACCTCAATTTGCACATTTACCATTAATTTTAAAACCTACTGGTAAAGGTAAATTAAGCAAGCGTGATGGTGATAAATTAGGTTTTCCTGTATTTCCATTAGAGTGGAATCCTGAGTTTGGAGATACTGCTAAAGGATATAAAGAAGAAGGTTACTTTGCAGAAGCTGTTGTTAACTTTTTAGCCTTTTTAGGTTGGAATCCTGGGACAGAACAAGAAATGTTTACTTTAGACCAATTGATTGCTGCTTTTGATTTAGACCGTGTTAATAAAGCAGGAGCACGTTTTGATCCAGACAAAATTAAATGGTTTAACCACCATTATATGCAAGAGCAATCTAATGAAACATTAGCTGAAACGTTTCAGAAAAACCATAAAGAACTAGCCACTATTGATGTAAACTATATTGCATTAGTTGTAGGTTTAGTTAAAGAACGTGCTACGTTTGTTAATGACTTTTGGGACTTAAGTAGTTACTTTTTTGTAGCTCCAAAAAGTTATGACGAAAAAGCCTCTAAAAAAGCATTTAAGGAAGATACAAAGTCTATAATGACTGAGGTATTAGCTGTAGTTTCTAATATTACAGATTTTGAAGTAGAGCCACTTCAAAAAGAAGTAAAAGGATGGATAACCGCTAAAGAAATTGGTTTTGGAAAGGTAATGATGCCTCTACGTTTAGCACTTGTTGGTGCTTTACAAGGACCAGATGTTTTTGACATTATGTTTATGATTGGCAAAAACGAAAGTATAAAACGTATCGAAAAACTTATTGAAACATTATAATACTAAAAAAAGCCATCTAAATTAGATGGCTTTTTTTATATCATTTATAGTTTTATTACAAAGACTTTTATTTTAAAAAGTAATCATACCTGTAAAGGCAAACATACTTTGATGTCCTTTAAAATCTCTACCTAAAGTTTGATTAAAATCAGAATCATTTAAGGCGCCTAAAATATTAGTAAACCCATAAATGTATTGTGCTCTGACTTTAAAAAATCCCATTCCTAAAGTTGCACCAATAGTACCATTTACGTTAAAGTTATTTAAGTCTTTTACAGCACTAGCTCTAACCGTATCAAAATCGGCTAATATAAAATCTTCTTGCTGATCATCACTTAATTCTAGATCACTATTGTATTGTAACATTGGACCAAAATCAATTGTAAAATGAGAGGTTCTAAACGGTTTTGCATGCCATAAAAATTGTACCTGAGCAGTAAAAATTTTATACTCAACATCCTGTGCTGCTAACGTAGAGGCTAAGTCAAAACCTGTTGTACTAATGGTGTTTTCTGATAATTGCATACCATAACTAACATTAAACCATTTTTGAGGTATATCTACAGTTGCCGTCATATTAGCAATCCAACCATCACCTTTTTTGGTGTCAAAATTGTCTGTAATAATGTCAAATTGAGTGAGTCCTCCACCTAGAGAGAATCCGTTTTTTATTTTGTAACTGGTGTGTTGTGCAAAGTTTTTTGTAACAAAACCTATGGTTAGTGCTACTAATAAGATAAGTTGAAGTTTTTTCATTGTAAATTAAGGGCTTTGTCGGCAAATATAACTTAATTTAGTAAACCAAATAAAGTAACCATTAAAACCATGTACACATGTTAAATCCATTTTTAATAGTAGTAATTGTCTTAGGACTGATCATTTTAATTTCATCAGTATTTACCGTAAAACAGCAAACTGCTGCTGTAATAGAACGTTTTGGTAGATTTCAAAGTATTAGACAATCAGGATTACAATTTAAAATTCCAATAGTAGATAAAATTGCAGGAAGATTAAGTTTAAAAATCCAACAATTAGACGTTATTATAGAAACAAAAACTAAAGATGATGTATTTGTACGTCTAAAAGTATCTGTACAATACAAAGTTATTAAAGCTAAAGTAGAAGATGCGTTTTATAAATTAGACTACCCGCATGATCAAATTACATCTTATGTATTTGATGTGGTGCGTGCAGAAGTACCTAAAATGATTCTTGATGATGTGTTTTTACGTAAAGATGATGTTGCCATAGCAGTAAAATCAGAACTTAACGAAGCTATGCTAGATTACGGGTATGACATTATCAAAACGTTAGTTACAGATATTGATCCAGATGCACAAGTAAAAGAAGCAATGAACCGTATTAACGCTGCAGATAGAGAAAAAACTGCTGCACAATACGAAGGAGATGCACAACGTATTTTAATCGTTGAAAAAGCAAAAGCTGAGGCAGAAAGTAAGCGTTTACAAGGTCAAGGTATTGCTGATCAAAGACGTGAGATTGCTAGAGGACTTGAAGAGTCTGTAGAAGTATTAAATAAAGTTGGTATTAACAGTCAAGAAGCCTCTGCTTTAATAGTTGTTACGCAACATTATGATACGTTACAAGCTATTGGTAGTGAAACTAACAGTAACTTAATTTTGTTACCAAACTCGCCACAAGCAGGAAGCAATATGCTAAATGATATGGTTGCTAGTTTTGCAGCAAGTAATGAAATTGGTGAAGCTATGAAACAAGCCAAACTAAATAAAAAGAACTAAAATTATAACTATTATAAAAAGGTTTATTTCAAGGAATAAGCCTTTTTTTATGACCTTTAAAATAATAAAAATGAAAAAATTAGCCTTAATAATAGTATTACTATGTATCAATTTTGGGTTTGCTCAAACAAAAGAAGATGCGTTGAGTGATGCTAAAATTACTAGCGAAGCTACTTTAAAAGAAGATTATAAAACCGTGTTTAAATACACATTACCAAGTGTTATAAAATTAATGGGTGGTGAAGAAGCAGGTCTTAAAATATTAGAAGATACCTTTAGCCAAATGAAAACACAAGGTTTTGTTTTTGAAAAAGCAGAAGTAATTGCGGTGTCAGACATTGTATTTGAACAAGACCAACACAGATGTGTTGTGGAAGGTTTTAATCAAATGGTAATGAATAATATGCGTATAAAATCTAAAAGTTACCTTTTAGGAATTTATAATGAAGACGCTAAACATTGGTATTTTATTGAAGCAAAACAAATTAAAAACAAAGCGTTGTTAGACATGATTCTTCCAAACTTTGAAACTAGCTTAACCATACCAGAAGATGATATGACAACAGAACCAATAACTGAATAATTAGTAAAAAGCCTCAACTTAACATTGAGGCTTTTTTATACCTTAAAAGGATGTCTTTCTTCCCAATTAATACTAGGATTTAAAGTATTTACAATCCGTTTTAATAGTGGGTTTAAAAACGTTGTATTAGTATGTTTCATGTAAATATGCATGGTTTTAGGCTTAGCACCTACAGAGCTTTTAATCTCCATTGCTGTCCTAGCATATACAATTTGAGTGTACTTATTAACAATCCCAAAACTTAGCATATCATATAACATGTTTAAGTATAATTGATGTTTGTATTGATATTCAGAATTGTAACCCAAAAAGTAGGTTTCTAAGTGAGTATCGTTTAAAATTAAAGTGTAAAAGCCCACCAATTGATCATTTAGATAATATCCAAACAGTTTAAACTGGTCATTTAATTCTTTTTTTAAGTTGAAAAAATGCCTGTCGTGTAATAAAAACGAATTTACTTTAGCATTATCAGACACGGTCTTGTACAAACCATAAATTTGATCTGAAGCAGCTTCAATAGCCTCCAAGTTCAATTCTCTATTTGTTATAACAGAGGCTTTTTTAAGTGCTGTTTTATATCTACTTCTATACTTTTTAGTTAATGCAGTTGTATAATCGTTGATCGTAGTCCACTGTTGTGGAATATCAAAAATCATATTAGGTTGGACCTGTACTTTGTATAATGCATTGGCTGTAAATAAAGCAGCTTCTGTATGGAGGACATCCGTTTCAAAATAATCTTTAAAACACACCATTCTAACGGTTTTATTAAGATCCTGCTTAATCTGTATGGATAAGCTATCAATCGCTTTAAAAACCGTCTCTAAATACGTTGTTTGCGTAATAACTGAAGGATTAAAATACAAACCATGTTGACCAGTATGCATTAAATTACCAACAATTAAAGTATTACCTCTCACTACTTTTGCTATAACTGACTTTGTAACGCGTTTTAAGGCATTATCCGACGTGTTTCTAAACACATTGTCAAGATATAACTCCACACGTTGTATAATAGCAATTCCGGCTATATTATTGTCTTTAAAAATAGCTACATAGTTAGTCTCAATATTATCTGGACAGGATACTTCTAACGCCCTTAAAAACGGTGTTTTTAAAAACACGTCACGCGTAGGTAAACCATCCCAAGACAAAGGAAGATCTGAAACTGATTTATAAATTTTAAAGTGTATCAAATGTGTGAATAAAAAGACTGATTATTACTGTATCAGTCTCTATTAATATAAAAAGTTACAAAAGTTAAATGTAACATTAAAAATAAGGACTTATATAATTACCAACTACCACTTGCCCCACCTCCTGAAGAGCGACCGCCACCTCCAGAATAACTACTACTAGAAGACGATGACGATGATCGTGAAGATGAATACGACGATGACGAATAACTAGAAGATCCAGATGATGAGTAGCCTCTTGCAGATCCTGGATTTAATTCGGAATGTAACTTAGCATCACGTTTAAAAAATGAAAATCCAAAGGTCTTATTATACTCGCCTTTTATTTGATAAATAGCAAAATATATTGCTATAAAATGAAAAAGAATAATAACGGATAAGAAAAAGAATAACACGTAAATAAACTCAACGTTGGCCATAAACCTGTTAATATCTTCACCAAAAACAAGGCTAAGCATAAAAAAGAAACCCATTACAATTGGTAGAGAACCAAATAAAAATCCTGCCACAAACAAAAACAGCGTTGTTGGGATATAAAACAGATAAATAAAAATACCTAATTGCCCCGTAAATAAACTTTTAAAAATAAGAATCGCCCTAGTAAACGCCATCTTTAATAACACAAAATAGCCAATAAATACAAAAATTGATAAAAAGCCCGTTAGCAGTAAACCAAAAAATAGTTTCAAAAAAAACACATAAAAGCTATGAACAATCAATAAAGCAATAGCCGCATAGATTAGAAATTTAGTTTTATGATTTTTATATAATGTTTTAAGCTTAAATGTTTTAAAACTCTTTTTAATTATTAGCCTATAATAAGCATAAACACCAATCCAAAAAAAGAAGACTAACAAAATACATGAGACAATTATCTTAGTCATATAATGCACACCATCTGTAGACTTATCTCTGGTAGACACAGCTTCTTCTTTTATACTATTAGCAAACTCATTAGCATAAATAGGATCTTCTATAAGTTTAATAAGCTCTGTTGTCGCTGCATCAATTCCGTCAAAAAAGCGACCCTGCTTAAATAGTGGTGTAATACGTTCTCTAATAATTCTAGACGCAAAAGCATCTGTAATAATAAACTCTAAACCATCTCCTACTTCTATCCTAACCTTTCTGTCATTTGGAGCAATTAATATTAAAATACCATTATCAATACCTTCTTTTCCAAAGTTATTACCGTCTTCATTAAATACAGAATAAGCATAATATTCAATAGTATCTCCATCTAATCCATGAATAGTTAATACTACAATTTCGTGAGACGATTTTGCCTCATAAGACATTAATTTTTGTCTTAAAGACGCTGCTTCTTTATCACTAAAAATAGCCGCATTATCTGTTACCATATCAGAAATGATAGGGTAATCTTGTGCGTTTGTATAGTGTATACAAACTAACAGGAATAACAGTACTATTTTAAAGTGTTTCAATAGAAAAAAATAACCTACCAAATTGTTACATCGGGTAGGTTTTAAATTAGTTATTTATTGTTTTAGCTTCGTTTACTAACAGGTCGCTTTTATCTTCCAACGCTTTGTTAATAAAGTCCTCTATCGCTTCGTTTTTATCTAAGCCATTATCTAATAAAACACCTAAAGATATCATGGTAATTACACGTGTTCCTGTCTTTTTAACAGACGTACCAAAAAGTGGTTCTAAATCTTGATAAGTCACCTCTTTAGCAAGTGCTTGTATTTCGGCTTTAGCCTGATCTTGCTGTTCTGGCTTCATCCTGTCATACTTTTTACCGTAAGATTTGATTTGATCAATAGCAGATCTAGTACTTTTTTGTGGTTGTTTTTGTTGGTTATTATCAGTGTTAGTTTGTGGTTTTTGTTTTGCCCAACTATCACGTAATCCAACTGTTTTATTAAATACTAAAGCTTCCGATTTAGAATCTGTATCTACATTAAAATACCCTAAACGTTGAAACTGAAACTGCTCTCCTACTTTAGATTCTGTTAAACTTGGCTCTACAAATGCTTCAATAATTTTTAAAGATTTAGGATTTATAAATTCCATAAAATCTTTATCCTCATGACTATCTGGTGCTTCGTCTAAAAATAATCTATCGTATTCTCTAACCTCAGCTTTAACTGCATGTTTAATACTTACCCAATGTAATGTTCCTTTAATACGGCGTTCTGTATCGTCAGAATAGGTACAATGTACTTCAGTAATGTTTCCATCTGCATCTTTAACAACACTATCTGCTTTAATAATGTATGCATTTTTAAGACGTACCTCTCCGCCTAGTTTTAATCTAAAAAATTGACTACTTGCTTCTTCTTTAAAGTCCTCTTTTTCTATAAAAATTTCTCTAGAAAAAGGTACTTTTCTAAAACCTGCAGCATCGTCTTCTTGATTATTTTCTGCTTCAAACCATTCTTCTTTATCTTCCGGATAGTTTGTAATTACCACTTTTAAAGGCTCTAAAACCGCCATTACACGTGGTGCTTTTTTATTTAAATCTTCGCGGATACAAAATTCTAAAAGTGCAACATCAATAATATTATCACGTTTTGCTACACCAACTGTATCAATAAATTTTTTGATTGAGTCTGGTGTAAAACCACGACGACGTAACCCAGAAATGGTAGGCATACGTGGATCGTCCCATCCGTTTACAATACCTTCTTCTACCAATTTAAGTAGCTTACGCTTACTCATTATCGTATAACTAAGGTTTAAACGTGCAAACTCACGTTGTTTAGGTTGCATTGGATACGTGTCTTTACCATAAGTATACACTTGCTCTTTAAACCAATCGTAAAGCTCTCTGTGTGGATTAAACTCTAATGAACATAAACTGTGCGAAATTTGCTCTATATAATCACTCTCGCCATGTGTCCAGTCATACATTGGATAGATACACCAATCGTCTCCTGTTCTGTGATGTGCTTTCTTTAAAATACGATACATTAAAGGGTCACGCATTAACATATTTGGATGTTGCATGTCTATTTTAGCACGTAAAATATGTTCTCCTTCGTTAAACTCGCCATTTTTCATACGCATGAAAAGGTCTAAGTTTTCTTCCACAGATCTATCTCTATTAGGACCATCAACACCTGGTTGAGTTGGCGTCCCTTTTTGCTCTGCCATAGCTTCTGAAGATTGAGAATCTACATATGCTTTGCCATCTTTAATTAACTGTACTGCCCAATCAAATAAGATTTGAAAATAATCTGAAGAGTATACCTCGTTAGCCCATTTGTAACCTAACCAAGAAATATCTTCCTTAATAGCATCTACATACTCTTGTTCTTCCTTAGCTGGATTGGTGTCGTCAAAACGCAAATTTACAGGTGCATTATAACGCTCTCCTAAACCAAAACTAATACCGATAGCTTTAGTATGACCAATATGTAAATAACCATTAGGTTCTGGTGGAAATCTAAAACGAAGCTTACTTTGATCTAAACCATTGGTTAAATCTTCTTCTATTATTTGCTCTAAAAAATTAAGCGATTTTTTATCTTCAGACATATATTTTGTGCTTTACTTTAACAGATTATTGGTCAAATACCAATTTAACTATAAGCTGTAAAATTAGTTATTTTTTAGTTGAAATGAATTTAACCACACTTTAAAATTTAGTAAAGTACTATTTTAGGTACTTTTGCTCAAAATTTATAGAAAATGGGTATAATTAAATTAGAAAATATACGTGTAACTGCTTACCATGGATGTTTAAAAGAAGAAACTGCAATTGGAAGTGACTACAAAGTAGATTTAAAAGTAAAAGCGGACTTACAAAAAAGTACAACTTCAGATAAATTAGAAGATACTGTAGATTACGTGTTTTTAAATAAAGTTGTTGTCGAAGAAATGGCAACTCCAAGTGCACTTTTAGAGCATGTTGCTAAGCGTATTTTAGACCGTATTTTCAAAGAAGATACATTAATAACTGTTGCAACTGTAGCTGTAAGTAAAATAAATCCTCCAATTGGTGGTGATGTACAGATGGTTAGCGTCGAATTAACAGAAAAAAGAAAAAACTAACAGAAATAGGGAAAAACAGTAATTATTTTTATATTTGCTGTCCTATTAAGGGTGTCGTGGCCGAGCGGCTAGGCAGTGGTCTGCAACACCATCTACAGCGGTTCGAATCCGCTCGACACCTCAAGAAAGCGTTACTTTATAAGTAGCGCTTTTTTTTATATCGTGTTTTTAGATGAATTTTAAATGATTAAAAGCATGTACACAATAACAATCATTTAAGAATAAAACTTAGATAAAACATTTATTTTTTCTAATTTATGATTGAAAATTATTTAGAGATTGCTTCGTACCTCGCAATGACTATAAGTAATTAATTAAACCAAACCGCATACCGTTGTCTTCTTAACTGTAATGCTAATGCTTCTTCCATTTTTAAAGCTTCAGCTCTAGTACTTATTGGTCCAATGTGATTATATAAGCTGGGTCTTAGATAAGAACCATATTTCTCCACAATGTTTGAGGATAGTTTATGCCCTTTTTTGTTAATGTAACCAGTCTTATGTTGTAAAAACCGTTCTTTAGGTGTTTTGCTAGTCATACCAACATACAAACACTCTAGTACACCGTTAAATTGAGGATTAGCAGCTCTAAACTTAGTATTTTGAGTAAACACTTTTTTAGATAACTCGACAACATAGATATGATATTGTGTTTTAGCCATACAATTATTTTAATCTCTTACAAAGTAATCAACAGTGACTAAAATTGAAGTACTTGTCACCCCAATTACAAATAATAAATTACTGTAAGGCCAATGTTGAATTTTAAATAGCGCGCCTAAAAAAATACAAGCAACAGCAAAAATTGCAAAAGCAATATACACTACTTTTAAAACCCCTTTAATTTTTATGTTACCAAAATTAAGAACACTAGTCCCTTCATTAATAAACCACCAACCAAATAATAGTAATAACATAACATTAAAAAATACAGGAAGTTGATAGAGATGAAATATGGTAATCAGATAGTTAAAACACCACAATACTACTAATGCGAGTTTGACATAATCCATTGTCGATTTTTCTACAATAGGAATAAATCTTAGTGGGTATAAAATCAGAATTCCTAAGATAGAAATTAGCATTAATGTATTAGAATAAGGCCAATGCATTATTTTAAACAACGCACCAATCAATAAAATTGAGATACAAATACGAAGCAGTAAATTAAATTTTTTAGGTTGAATAGTATCCAAGAAGCTATTTTATAAAGGATTAATTTGCTCAAGTTTTTCCTTAAGTTTTTCTTTTTCTTCTGGAAAAAAGCCTTGCGCAAGTAGTAAGATACCAAATCCTAGAATAACAATAGCAATAACTTTTTTGGTTTTAAAAATTAACCTTGGCGTTAATTTATTTTTAAGACGCTTGGCAGCAACAATTTTAAACAAATCAGTAACAAAATAAGCGATTAACATTGTGCTTACAAACACAATCACACCATTTTCTGAAGTTGTAATTTTATTAGCCAAAACTATAAAACCTAACCAACCTAATAACACACCAATGTTAATAAAGTTAAGTAAAAAACCTTTTATAAAAAGCTTACCATAGTCTTTCTGAATTTCAACTTTATGGTATTCTTTTACAATTGATCTAAACGATCTTGATGTTTTTATAAAAGAAATTAACCCATAAACCACTAGTAAAACACCACCAAAGATTATAAAATTTGGATCGTTTTCAATTTTACCAACCAGTTTTTCGGTACTAAAAAATGCAACAACTATAAATAAAACATCAGCTAAAATTACACCTGCATCAAAGATTAATGCACTTCTAGCACCTTTGGTAGCACTAGTTTCTAATAAAACGAAAAAAACAGGTCCTACGGTAAAAGAAAGTATAATACCAAAAGGAATAGCTGCAAGTATGTCGTCGAACATTGATTTTTGTTGAGTTTATTACAAAGTAAAGAAAATATTTAGTTAACACATAGTACAATAGCTACAAATAAAAAAAGCCTCAAATATAATTTGAGGCTTTTTTGATGTAATATAATATACTATTTTACTCGGTATCCTTTACTCTAATTTTACCACCAAATGTTTGTTTTTTAGTTACATTTTTTGGGTTTCCGTATATATCAATAGTTCCACCAGCAGTGATGCGTGCATCTACAGAGTTGCTTGCTTTTACTTCTGCTTCTCCCGCAGCTCTTACTTTTACAGTAGTATTTTTTGTTTCAAAATCACGTCCCTCGTAAATACCGCCTGTATTAAGCGTAATATCCTGAGTGTTGGCTTTACCTCTAGTTTCTATAATTCCGCCAGAAACAGCCCTTACAGTTACTCTATCGACATCTAAGCCAACAATAATAGAAGCACCTTCTTGCGCACGAAGTTCAATACTGCCTTGCGTAATCAACTCATTACCCACAACCTTTGCACCTTCGTTAGCATCAATAAGCTTTATATCTGAGTAATGTACAGCTACAAATGTCTTGGTACCATCAAAACTACGATCCAGTTTCATGCGGACTTTAAGTAAGTTGTTTTTGATAATAATTTCTACATCATCAGCGTTTTCGCCAGTAATCATAACTTTATTTTCGTCAGATTTTACCAGGCTAACTTTAATTAAATCAAAGACTTTAACTTCATTAAAATCGCCAACATTTTTATTTATAGGATTCTGTGCTACTAAAAAAGTAGTGCTTAAAAAGAATACTGCAAGTAATAAATTTTTCATTTTAAAAGGTTTTGTTTTAATAAAGAGCATTCTTTTTATGGAATGTTACAGTTATTAACAATTATTTATCTGTAGCCACAGAAACGGCTGTTCCAGTAACTGAAACATAAAAGTGAGAGCCATTAACAATTTCCATATCTACACTAATACCAACAACTGCATTTGCATTTAAATTACTAGCATTAGTCTGTAATTCTTGAAAAGCGTGTTCTTTAGCTTCATCAATAACGTCTGTAGTTATATTTTTATTTTTCTCAGTCTTAAAAGAAAATTTTGTTTTCATTTCAAAAGACGTTCCAGTAATAATCCCTTTATATTCTACTATTCTAAATCCTTCAATGGAGTTTGTTGTTGTTAATATCATGGTTATTTGTTTATTTATTAGTTGAAAATTTTATTGAAATGTTACAAGTTTTATCTACAACCCTTATTTCTTAATTGGTACCAAAATAGAAAAATTGTACCATAACTTTAAAAGTCCTTGATACAATTTTTCTTTATTTATTATCACATTCATGGTAGTATGAATGTTAGTAGTGTTGATTATAGATTATTCTGAAACTTCTTTAGGTTCGTATTTTCCTATTAAATCAAAATCTAAATGACGTTTTACTAAATCTGCATTTTTTACTTTAACAATTACTTCGTCTCCTAATTGATACATGGTCTTAGTATCACGACCAATAATAGCGTATTGTTCTTGATCAAACTCGTAATAATCACCTTTTACATCTCTGATTCGGACCATACCTTCGCACTTGTTTGAGATAATTTCTATATAAATTCCCCAATCTGTAGCTCCAGAAATAACACCAACAAATTCTTCATCTTGGTGATCTTGCATAAATCTAATCTGCATGTATTTAGTCGAGTCGCGTTCTGCTTTAGTTGCTAAATATTCCATGTTACTAGAATGTTTACACTTCTCTTCATATTCTTCTTGATTAGCACTTTTTCCGCCATCTAAATAACGTTGTAATAATCTGTGTGCCATCACATCAGGATAACGTCTAATTGGAGATGTAAAGTGAGAGTAATCTCCAAATGCCAATCCGTAATGCCCTATATTTTTGGTAGTATACTCCGCTTTAGACATAGTTCTAATAGCTAAAGTATCTACTAAGTTTTGTTCTTTTTTACCTTGTACATCAGATAATAATTGGTTTAAAGAGGCTGCAACACCTGCTTTACTTTTAAAATCTAATTTATGACCAAATCTAGCAGCTACACCTTGTAAAGACGCTAGTTTGCTTTCGTCCGGCTCATCATGCACACGGTATATAAACGTCCTTGGTGGTGTCATTTTTGATACAAATTCCGATACTTTTTTGTTAGCTAGAAGCATAAATTCTTCTATTAACTTGTTAGCATCTTTACTTGTTTTAAAATGTACACCTACTGGGTTAGCGTCTTGATCTAAAGTAAATTTAACCTCTACTTTATCAAAACTAATTGCTCCCGATTGCATACGTTTACCACGCATTTGTTTAGCCAATTCGTCTAATTTTAAAACAGCTTGTGCTATTTCTGGTGTTGTATTATAAGCTTTATCTGTTATAGATACTTCTGCAGGAATGCTAGTATCAATCTTTTCTGGATTAGAAATAGTTTCAGCTTTATTAAACGCAATATTATTTTCTATAATTGCCTGAGCTTCTTCATAAGCAAAACGTGCATCACTGTACGTTACTGTACGACCAAACCATTGGTCTTTAATTTCCGCTTTTTCATTTATTTTAAACACTGCAGAAAACGTATATTTTTCTTCATGTGGACGTAAAGAGCATGCTCCGTTAGATAAAATCTCTGGTAACATAGGTACGACACGATCTACTAAATACACGGATGTTGCACGCTCATAAGCCTCGTCATCTAAAACGGTACCTTCTTTTAAATAATGCGATACATCTGCAATATGGATCCCGATTTCAAATAAACCGTCATCTAAAACGGTAAATGATAAGGCATCATCAAAATCTTTAGCATCTCTTGGATCAATTGTAAAGGTTAAATCTTTACGCATGTCACGACGTTTTGCTATTTCTTCTGGCTGAATTTTTAAATCAATGTTATTAGCATAGGCTTCTACTTCTTCCGGAAACTCATATGGTAAACCATATTCTGCTAAAATGGAATGTATTTCTGTATTATGCTCACCTGCTTTACCTAAAACTTTAATCACACGCCCATTTGGAGAGTCTGCCTTATCTGGCCATTCCTCCATAGTAACAACAACTTTATCACCATCTTCGGCTTTTAAAGTCTTGTTTATCGGTACAAAAATGTCAGTTTTCATTTTATTACCATCTACTACTACAAAAGCAAAGTTTTTCTTTTCGTGGATTTGAATAATACCAACATACTCTGTTTTAGCACGTTTAATAATATTGGTAATCTCACCTTCTAGTTTACCTTGTTTTCTGCGTTTATAAACGTATAATTCTACTTCGTCACCGTTTAATGCTTTGTTAACATTATTAGAGGCTATGTATATATCGTTTTCAAAAGCATCGCAAATAACGTAACCGTTACCACGTTGTGCTGCATCAAAAATACCGATATGATATTCGTTATTAAGTATAGCTTTATACTTTCCGCGTTCTACCTCTTCTATTTCGGCATCAGCCTTAAGTTTAGCAAGCTTTTTTATAATTTGATTTCTACTACTAGCATCATTAACTCCTATTTTGGCAGCAATTTGCTTATAGTTAAAGCTTTGGTTTCTCTCTTTTTTTAAAATACTAAGAATTGTATTTGTAAGGTTGGAAATCTTATTGTTTGAAGGTTTCCTGTGTTTCTTTTTTGTCATGTAATTTGTAATCTATTGAATCTCTAAGTTACTCGAAATTCTGTTATGTTCAAACTTAATACAAGGAGAAGATTGGTTATTAAGTTTATACAAAGCTACGTTTTTAATATTTAACTAATATTAAACTAATATTAAATCTCTTTTTTAGAGTTATCCACATATATACTATATATCATTTATTTTCTTTTAAAATTTTAAAAAAAAATAGTGATTATTATTGCTTGTTAATAGCGGTATAACTTTTTAAGGTTTTGATTTGATTTGTTTACTAAAGCACTCTATTAACAAGTTATTAAAAGGTTAAAGTAATTGATAATAAACAAAATACTTAGGTTATTAACAACTGTTAACAACGTATGTTGACAATGTATTTTTAATAAGTATTTAATTTTTTCATGTTGGTATGTGTCTTTTTTTTAATGATAAGTCTCCAAAAAAAAAGTGCTAACTTTTTTGGTTGTTAATAACCAATTTTGGTTTGGAAAATTATCTGGATAATCCTAACAAAAGTTTTAAAAAACAATCAGATGTTATTAACAAGTAATTAATAATTAAACACGAGTAGTTAACAATTGATTGTAACGTCTTCATTTTTAAAATAAAGGCGAAATTAAATTTTATCAATAAGTTAATACCTATTACTTATTATTACTTGTAATCAATTATTAACTTTGAAACTTTAATAAACAACACACTACTACTATGAAAATATCAATCGGAAACGATCATGCAGGTACAGACTACAAGTTTACAATCCTTAAACATTTAGAATCAAAGGGTTATATTGTTAATAACTATGGAACGGATAAAAATGACAGCGTAGATTATCCAGATTTTGTACACCCAGTTGCAGAAGATGTGGCTAATAATAAAGTTGATTTTGGGATTTTAATTTGTGGTAGCGCCAATGGTGTTGCTATGACTGCTAATAAACATCAAAAAGTTAGAGCTGGTGTTTGTTGGACAAAAGAAATAACAGCGTTAACAAGACAACATAATAATGCTAACATTATATGTATCCCTGCACGTTATACGTCAGTACAACAAGCAGTAGCCATGGTAGATACCTTTTTAGAAACTAAATTTGAAGGTGGACGTCATCAAAACCGTGTTGATAAGATCCCTGTTGGCTGTTAATAATGGGGCATGATCACGTACATAACCATAATCATAACGATCTAAAAGGTCGTAATCTAGTTATATCCATACTTTTAAATATATTAATTACTGTAGCTCAGGTTATTGGAGGATTAGTATCCGGAAGTCTGGCATTGTTAAGTGATGCGTTACATAATTTTAGTGATGTACTCTCTTTAATTGTAAGCTATATAGCTAATAGGTTATCAAAAAAAGAAGCGTCTTTACAAAGGACGTTTGGTTTTAAACGCGCTGAGATTTTAGCAGCTTTTATTAATGCTTCTACCTTAATAATAGTTGCTATTTTGTTAATAATAGAGGCGACCAAGCGTATTCAAGATCCACAAATAGTACAAAGTAACTTAGTTATATGGTTATCTATTTTAGGTATTTTAGCTAATGGTTTTAGTGTCTTGCTATTAAAAAAAGATAGCCAGGCAAATATGAACATGCGTAGTGCTTATTTACACTTATTAACAGACATGTTAGCAAGTGTTGCTGTTTTGATTGGTGGTTTATTAATGAAATTTTATCAGTTATATTGGGTAGATAGTGCATTAACCTTAGCCATAGCTATTTATCTAATTTGGATGGGCTTTGATTTGTTAAAAGAATCTACTAAAGTATTAATGTTATTTACACCAGATACAATACCTATAGATCAGATTGTAAAAGAGATTAACGCTTTCGCGGAAATTAAAAACGTGCACCATATACATGTATGGCAATTAAATGAAAATGAAACTCATTTTGAAGCGCATATAGATTTTGAACATGATATTACATTAACACAGTTTGATAAAATATTACATAAAGTGGAAGATTTATTGCTTAATAAATTTGAAATTAACCATGTTAACATCCAACCAGAATACGGAAAAGATGATGTAAAAGATGTTATTGTACAGGATTAAAAGTATAGACTAATTAGTAAACATGATAGAAATTAAAGTAAAAACCTTTCAAGACTTAACAACACAACAGTTGTATGATATACTGCAATTACGAAGCGAGGTATTTGTGGTTGAGCAAGATTGTGTATATCAAGATATTGATGGTAAAGATCAAAAAGCATTACATGTTATTGGTTTTAAAGATCAGAAAATAGTGGCTTATACACGCCTTTTTAAACCTGGAGATTATTTTGAATTAGCAAGCATTGGACGTGTTATTGTTAGTCAAGCGCAACGACAATATAAGTATGGTTATGATATAATGAATGCGTCTATTGAAGCAGTTAAAACACACTATAATAAAACCGAAATTAAAATTTCTGCACAGTGTTATTTAAAACGTTTTTACGGTAATCTAGGATTTAAAGAAGTTGGTGACGAGTATCTTGAAGATGGTATTCCGCATATTGGGATGATATATAAAAAATAAAAAAACCGCTTCGGCACGAAGCGGTTTTATAGGAAGGTTAACTAACTACTCTAACCTTACTTAGAAATAAGTCTTATTAATAGCTTAACTAAATTTTAGTTAAGCTATTTTTTATTGGAAGGCAAACATACAATACAGTTTGTGTTTATTAAAAGTTCTCTGTTTAATTTTACTTATTTTAGGTTTAAAAGCAAAGCTTAGGATAAGCAGTAATATCTTAGGATTAACGGTTGTATTGGACTGTATATTTAATAACCTTTTTAAGGTGTATTTTATATATATACATAAAAAAAGAGCCCTAAATAGGGCTCTTTTATGATAATCTAAGATTTATGTTTTACTCTGCTTTACCAACATAAGTAATTAAAATTTCTACACGTCTATCCAATTCTGGTGCACCACCTAATGGAAATTTACGACGCATACCAACGTATTTCATTCGTTTTTTATCTACGCCTTTTCGGGCTAAATAATCGTAGATATATTTTGCTCTGGCTATGGATAAATTACGTTTTTTAGTCTTTTTATCTACTGCATCACGACTCATTTGTGTACAACAAACGTGACCCTGAATGGTAAAATAAAGATTCTTTTTATCTAACATTAGCTTGGCTAAATCCTCTAAAGTTTTCTTGGAGTCTGAAGTAACGTAGCTGTAACTAGTCTTAAAATATATTTTATCTAGGGTTATCTTATCCCCTTTTTTTATTGTCCCATTAGCAATATCGTCCGTAGTTTTTGGACCATCTATTATAGGTTGTGCTTCTTCTACTATTTCTACAACTTCAGGCGTTTCTTCAGGCTGCTCTTCTACTATAATTTCAGGTTGTTTTGGCGTAACAATAATTTCTACTTTACGATTTAATCCTCTTATTTTATGGACTTCGTCTTCGTTTAAAACCTTAAGTAAAATTTCTCCTTTACCGTTAACGTTGGTTATTAGATTTTCGTCAATTCCGTAACCAGAAAATAGTTCTTTTATAGTATTTGCTCGGTTTTGTGATAACTCTAAATTATAGTCATTACTACCCCTATCATCTGTAAATCCGTAAATGGATATTTTTTGAATAGGAATACTGTCTAAGTTAGATATAAATAATAGTATGCGATTTTCTTCTGTTAATGGCACGTCATATTCGTCTGTATTAAAGTACACATCATGCTTTAATTCGCTTTGCGAAAAAACCATAGTGGTACTAAACCATATAAAAAGTAATAGGTGTTTCATATCTTTAAACTAGCATTAAATATACCAAAAATTAAATATGTTAAAATTTATTGGTTGTTTTTAGTTTAAATAGCGGTTATACTGAGACGTATTTGCTAAAATTTCGGTTGCTTTTTTTATCTCTTCATTGTTAGTTTTGTAATATTCATACAAACCTTCTCTGTAGACGTAACGTTTAACAATCTCGTCTGTTAATAAGTTAATAAGTAGCTTTTTATTATCCTGTACAGCTTTTGCTTTAGAGTTGTCTAAATTAGTAATTAGTGTTTTATAATCTTTACTAATGTCATCATCTAAATTCTCTGTTTTAGAGACTTCTAATGCTTTTTTAAGTGCCTTTTCTGTTTCTGTTTCAAACTCAAAACCACTAGTGTTTAAATAGCTTTTAAAGGCATTAAAATCTGCATCTGTTAACTTAAAGTTGTTAATATCTTCAATCTTATGATCATAGTAGTATGTTGTAGCAAAGTCAAAGACACTCTGACTGCTTAGAATAGCATCTGTAATTGCTGTATTTTTTGTGACTTCAATTGCTTCGTCAGGAAAAACACCGCCACCATCAAATACTTTTCTACCATTTTTGGTTTTAAAGACGTTGTAATTTTCTTGTTTTACACGGACAGCATTTCCACTATCGTCCCTATTCCAATAATCTAAAGCTTGTATACAACGTCCTGATGGCGTATAATATCTAGAGATAGTTACTTTTAATTGGGTACCGTAAGTCAATTTTTTTGGGCGTTGCACTAGTCCTTTTCCAAAACTTCTAGACCCAACAACTACTGCTCTGTCTAAATCTTGAAGTGTACCAGAAACAATTTCTGAGGCTGATGCACTACGTCCATTTATTAACACTACAACAGGTATGTTAATATCTATTGGTTCTTTTTTTGTGTAATACGTTTTGTTGTATTTTTTGACTTTAGATTTTGTGGTAACTACAAGCTGTCCTTTTGGTACAAATAGGTTAACTACGTTTACGGCTTCGTTTAATAACCCACCTGGATTACCTCTTAGGTCTAAAATAATTTTTTTAGCACCTTGCGCTTTTAAATCTTTTAAAGCATAACCTGTTTGAGAGGATGCTTTGGCATTAAATTTTTGTAATACAATATAACCTGTTTGCTCATCTATCATAGAAAAATGAGGTACTGCATCTATTTCTATTTCTGATCGTGTTACAGAAGTAGTATTTGATTTACCTTGACGTGTGTAGGTTACTTGTAATGCTGAGTTTGGTGCTCCTTTTAAAAGGTTTGAAGCGTCACCATCATAGCCAGCAACAAACACACCATCTATAGCTGTAATTTGATCTCCGGCTTTTAATCCTGCTTTATCTGCAGGGTAATCTTTATAAGGCTCTACAACTACTAATTTATCTTTTAATGTTCTAATACGTGCACCAACACCAGTGTAATCTCCAGTACGACGTATACGTTCTGCTTCTACATCCTGCTCATTATAAAATTTGGTGTACGGATCCAAATCGTTAAGCATATTTTTAATGGCATTATCCATTAACTCAGCTGGATTAGTCTCGTCAACATAGTTCATATTTAACTCTTTAAAAAGCGTTGTAAATATTTCTATTTGCTTAGCAATTTCAAAAAAATCGTTTTTAAAAGAGGATCCTGTAATTAGTATAACAACAGCAAAAACCGGAATTAAAATGCGTCGTTTAAATATGTT
Source organism: Olleya sp. 1-3 (assembly GCF_002836085.1). Taxonomy (NCBI): domain Bacteria; kingdom Pseudomonadati; phylum Bacteroidota; class Flavobacteriia; order Flavobacteriales; family Flavobacteriaceae; genus Olleya; species Olleya sp. 1-3. Next base: position 30,159 of record NZ_PJBW01000004.1, on the reverse strand, counting down.
TTTCATGGTGTGTGTATTTTATTCAATCTAAAAATAAACCAAATTATTTATGGTCTTGTTTAGAAATTTGGTCATTAAACTTAGTTAATAACGCTTTCATTTTTTTGTCAATGGTTACAAAATCAGGCATTTCTTTACCAATATATAAAATCATTAGCGTGTAAGACTCAATATTATAGTCTATTAACATAGTTTTATTAAGTCTGTAACCTTCTCTTAGTAATCGTTTTATACGAATTCTATGTACTGCTAATTTAAAATTACGCTTACTTACAGAAACGCCAACTTTTAAAGCGTCATCGTTTTTTAAATAAACTAGTCGCAAAGGATATGCCGAAACTGATTTTCCGGCCACGAATAATTTTTCGATTGCCTTTTGGCTTTTAAGCTTTTCATGCTTGTTATAGGTAAGACGCATTGTCATTTAATGTATTAAGGCTTTTTTGTCACAGCTTTTATTAGTTTTTAGCACTAATATTTAGCGTAATTTGAGATGTAAATATCTTCAAACCCAATTAAAGTGCGAATATACACAATATAAAAAATTATAAATTGTACGGTTTAAAACAAAAACAACAAACGCTCTTGACCGTCTGGTAATCCAATAATATTATTAGCATAATCGTTTTGATATTGTAACGTTCCTTTTTTAATATAACCTTCTGCTTTTGGCATACAAGCGCCCCATGCTCCTGAAGATTTACAATCTTCTAAATCTAATGTTACTATGGTATGATCTTCCACAGTAATTACAGCATGTTTATAGTTTTTAGCTGTTGTTAAAGCATCTTTAATATTAGTTTTAGTGATGTTAATAACCTTTTTTGCTATAGGAGTTGCTTCTTTTTTAAAATTGTCTACTGGATTATTAGAGCTGTCTTTTTCTAGATTTTTAATATTTTCTAAAAATGCAATAGAAGTAGTATTAGTACTTTTTTTAGCTGTTTTTACTGTGTTATTAGTTGTTTCAGTTTTTGAATTATTATCTAATTTTTCTGGTTTAGGGTCTTCTTTGCAACCTAGAATTAGGATACAAATTAATGCTATTGTGATACGTTTCATGTGGTGTGATTTTAATGTGAGTCTTTTCAAATATAATCGTTTCTAAAACAAAAAAGCCGCAACCTAAGTTGCAGCTTTTTGAATTTATTAAAAAAGGAATGTTAGTTTAAAACATTATTCTTTTTATCTATATCAGCCATTAATTGATTTGGATCTATTGTTATAGACTTAATCATACTTTTTGATTTGTTAATACTAAAACTGTACGTTGGCATTGCCCAAGCCCAGTCGTTTAATATTTTAGTAGTTATAGCTACTGGCTTTTCGCCACGCATCATTTGTAATGGTACGTAAAATTGCGCTGTTGTTCCGTCTGTATATTCTACTTCAATATCTAAAGGCATTGGCATTAATCCTATACGCTCTAAATTAACGGTTGTAATGCTATTATTTTCTTCTGTTGAAGTAACAGCATAATCAACGGTATTAGTTGTCTGTGTCCAGTCTGTTAGGTACCAGTTAAGCTCTAAACCTGAAACTTTTTCGGCAGTACGAATAATATCAATTGGTGTTGGATGTTTAAAAGCAAAGTCGTTAAAATATTTTTTAAGCGTTAGTTTTAAATTGTCAGCGCCAATAATATAACCTAATTGAGATAAAAATACTGATCCTTTATTATAAGCAGTAATACCATATGCCATGTTAGTATCATAACGATCGGCATGCGTTGTTTGTGGTTTTTCTTTCCCTGATTTTACTAAATAATAATATCCGTTGTAAGCACCAGCAGCAGGGTTTTTAAGCTTAGAATTATTAACAGCGTCCATTGCATAATCACTAATGTAACTTGTAAATCCTTCGTCCATCCACTCATGTTTAGCTTCGTTAGAGGCTAATAAAAACTGAAACCAAGTATGTGCCATCTCATGTGCGGTAACACCAACTAAACTTCCAAAACTACGTTTTCCTGTAATTAAAGTACACATTGCGTACTCCATACCACCATCTCCTCCTTGAATAACAGAGTATTGATCGTAAGGATATTTACCAACATTTTCAGAAAAATATTGCATTAACTGTACCGTTTTAGGTTGTAAGTCTTTCCAATATTGTAAGTTTTCTGCAGGTAAATCTTTTTTGTAGTAAAAGTTTAGCATTGGACCATTTGGTACTTGCATAGTATCGTGAATATAATCAGGATCTGCAGCCCACGTAAAGTCATGTACTCTTGGTGCTTTAAAACGTAATGTTTTTTTGTTTCCTTTTATTTCAGCGTCTCCTTGTTGGTAACCTGTACCTCCAACAATGTAGTTTTTGTCAATGGTTAAGTTAACTTCAAAGTCTCCCCAAACACCATGAAACTCGCGTCCAATGTATGGATCAGCATGCCATCCTTCAAAATCATATTCGGCTAATTTTGGATACCATTGTGTCATAGATAATGCTACACCTTCTGCATTATCACGACCAGAACGTCTAATTTGTTGTGGTACTTGTGCATCAAAATCCATAGTAAATGTTACACTTTCTCCTGGTTGGATTGGTTTTGCTAAATCTACTTCTAAAACAGTCCCAACCGTTTCATGGTTTAATGCTTTACCGTTTTGTTTTAGGCTGTTTACTTTTATGTAACCAATCTCATTAGGTTTAAGTTTACTAATACGGTCTCCAACACGTCTGTCTGGATCTGCAATAGTACGAGAACGTACATCCATTTCGCTACCTGGTTGGAAGGCATTAAAATATAAATGGTAATACACACGACCTAAAACGTCTGGCGAGTTATTAGTGTACACTAAGGTTTGTTTTCCTTTGTATTGATACGATTTTACATCCATATCAATATCCATTTTATAATCCACATGTTGCTGCCAATATGTAGATTGTGTTTTGCTTTGATTGGTTGCTGAAGCTGCCATTTGTTTGGTAGACTTACAACCTGTAAGCACACCAAAAGCAGTAATTAAAAGTAGTAGTTTTTTCATTGGTATTTAAATTGAAATAAAAAAGCCTCAACTAAAATAGGTTGAGGCTTTTTTTATTATTGAATTGTTATTTAGAAATTTGTGAAGCCACAATTAAAGCATTGTAAGCATTTACAATTTTAGCTGATTTACTTAAATTAGCAAATGGCTGAACGTTAGAAGCATCACCACCAACAACTACTTTAGCAGGAATAGCTAAACCAGAATCCATAATGATTTGTTTAACCTGAGATGCTTTTAGTTTTGGATACTGAGACCAAACTAAAGCAGCAACACCAGCTACAGCAGGAGATGCCATACTTGTTCCTCCCATTGCTTTGTATTCGTTTTCTGGAGTTGTTGAGTACACTTCAGATCCTGGAGCAAATACATCTACGTTTTGTTTTCCATAGTTAGAAAAACCAGAGACTAATTTAGTACCATAACTTGGCGCTAAAGATCCTACTCTAATATAAGTATTTGAAACTTCTACGTAGTCTACATTATCATCCGGGAAGTTAGGTTCTGTATCAACATTTTTGCTATCGTTTCCAGCAGCATGTACAAAAATCACCCCTTTATCACTTGCGTATTTGATAGCATCTCTTACCCATTCTGGGTGCATAGAGAAACTTTTACCAAAACTACCATTAATTACTTTTGCACCATTATCTACTGCATATCTAATAGCTTTTGCAACATCTTTATCATACTCGTCACCATTAGGTACTGCACGAATAGCCATAATTTTTACATTATTAGCAACACCATTTGCACCTAAACCGTTGTTACGCTCTGCAGCAATAATACCTGCAACGTGCGTTCCATGACTTTCAGATTTTTTTGTTGGCATCACATTAGCATTACCATAACCTGGCTTGTCATTAAAATCGTTTGGATCATCTCCTGTTTTACGACCTTTAAACTCTTTGTTAAGGTTTGCATTCAGTTGGTCTGTAAAATACTCTACACCACCTTTAATTTGCTCTTCAGCTTCAGGAATAGAAGTCATCCCGTTAGCATACATAAATTTAGCAGTAGCAACTGCTGTTGCTAATTCTGATCCTTCTGCTGGCGTTAAAGCATTTACTTCTGCAGGTGTATAATCAGACTTTTTAAAATGTGCAGTTAATACTTTGTTTGCACTAGATATCTGAGCATAAATTTGATCGTAACGTTGTTTACCGCTTAACGCTTTTTGATATGCTTCTTCTAATTGTGCATTAGCTTCAGCATATCTTGGAATACTTGTATCCAAGGTAGCAGCAATACGTGTCATTTCTAATTGCTCATCATAAGCATCACCTAAAAAGTTCCAACCATGGATATCATCGATGTATCCATTTTTATCATCATCTATTCCGTTTCCTGCAATTTCTTTTGGATTTGTCCAGATTACACCATCTAAATCTTCGTGTGTAATATCTATTCCAGAATCGATTACTGCAACAATAATTTGCTGTCCTTTTTTACCTTTTATTATTTCGGCGTAAGCCTTATCAACACTCATTCCAGGAATAGTATCTTTAGATAAATCTAAATGTCCCCAATTATGAGCTTCAGTTTCTGTTAAGTCAGATTCTTTAATAGGTGTATTGTCTATATTTTCTATTGGAGTAGATAATATTGGTGCACCACCACCACAACTTGATAACGCTATTGCAGCAAAAGCTGAATATAAAATAGGCTTAAAGTTAATTTTCATTATAAATTTTTTTGAGTTGTTAATTAAAAATTTCGTTGCAAGTATAAGTGTCCTTTAATCGGACACCTTTATCGGTATGTTGCACAGTAATAATTTGATTGTGTGCGTCGTGTTCCAAAAATAAGTAATAATTGTTATCTGCTGCTAAATTGAGAAATTTTTCTTTCTCGTTTAGCGTTAAAAGCGGTCTGGTGTCATAACCCATAACAAAGGGTAATGGTAAATGCCCAGCAGTTGGTAATAAATCTGCCATAAAACAAATGGTTTTTCCATCGTAATTGATCATTGGAATCATTTGTTTGTCTGTATGTCCATTAGCATAAAAGATATCGAAACCGAGTGCTGAATTTTTTAAAATATCACCCTGCGGAATATCTGTGAATTTTAAACGCCCACTTTGTTCCATTGGAAGTATGTTTTCTTCTAAAAACGATGCGACTTCACGACGGTTAGGCTCTGTTGCCCATTTCCAGTGGTCTTTATTACTCCAGAAATGTGCGTTTTTAAAGGCTGATTCTAATTTTGTACGGTCTTTATTATAATTAAAAGCACCACCTGAATGGTCAAAATGAAGATGTGTTAAAAAGACATCTGTGACATCATTTGAAGAAAACCCTGCAGTATTTAAAGATTTTTCTAATGTGTCATCTCCATATAAATTATAATATCCGTAAAATTTATCACTTTGCTTGGTTCCCATACCTGTATCTATTAGTGTCAGACGGTTACCGTCCTCTATTAATAAACAGCGTGCTGCAATATCTATCATGTTATTGGCATCCGCTGGGTTGGTTCTGGTCCACAAAGATTTAGGGACAACACCAAACATGGCACCGCCATCTAATTTAAAATGACCTGCTTGTATTGGGTGTAACTTCATTATAAATTGAATTTTAAAAGACTCTGCAAATTACTAAATAACCAAGAGATGGTTTGTAATATTAAGGTTTTATTAAGAAATCACTTCTTTAAGTCGTTTACCGAAGTCATAAAGCGCTTTAATTTCTTTTATACTAGCCAGACGCTCACGTCCAAATATTAGTAAATCTTTACCGTTAGACTCGATATGAAAATACGGATTACTTTCAAAAAAGTGTGTGATTTGATCTGTAAAAAAGCGTTGTATAGCTTCTGTATCTTCGCCTAATAAATAAAAACGATTAGAGAAATCTGTATGATTTTTAATAGGAATATCTTTAAATCCAGCAAAAGCATAGACTTTTTCTAAAAACCCTTCTTGGTCTAAAGTAAATTCGGGAATATCTTTATCTAATTTAATATGTAGCATGGTACTACGGACCACTTCTTTGGCAATAAATTCTCCTTCAGAAAACTCGATATCAAATAGATTTAAAGAGTTGTCTTTATTATGTATTTGGTTGTATATATAGTTGATTTGCTTAGTTCTAAAAAACAAAAAATTATTTAAAAATAAGGTGTCACGTTCTTTTTTAGAATCGTAATTCAAATCAAAATCGGTAGTCAACTCTTCAATAGTTGTTTGTCGACGTGTTAAGCTATTTTTAATAAGTTTTGGTACTGGCAGTAAGCGACGCAGTGCAAAAGGATGTTCAGACTCAGTATCATGTAAATCTAATCCTAACACTTCAAAATGACCACCACGTTTGGTAAATAATTCTTGGTAATTATTTAGATTTTCCATTACCGTATGATCTACAAATTGACATAACGAGAAGTCTAAAATCACATCTTCGTTTTCTGGAATAGCATCTAGTTTTTCTTTTAACTTATAGAAGTTTAAAAAACTACAAAAATGTTTAACACTAACGTAATAATGTGTGTCTTCCTGGAACATTAAAACATTTGGTTTTAGCCAGTTTTTAGCAAATAAAGTGACATTTTTGTTAATAACAATATGTATAATAAACGTAATAAACACTCCTGATAAAATACCTGAAATTAATCCAATTTTAAGCGTAACAATTAGTGTTACAAAAAAGATAATTAATTGCTCTTTACCAATTTTAAAAATCTTTCTAATATTTTCTGGAGAGGCTAATTTATAACCTGTGTAAACCAATATAGCCATCAAAGCGGGTAAAGGTATACGTGTTAATTGCGTGCTAAATAGTACAATAAAGATTACCAAAAATAACGCATGAAAAAAGTTAGAAGACCTGTTACTACCGCCATTATTGACATTAACAGAGCTTCTTGCAATAACAGTTACCACATTAAGACCGCCTAAAAAACCACTTCCTACAGTTGCTAATCCTAATGCTTTTAAATCGCGATTAACATTACTTCTACGTTTTTCTGGATCTAATTTATCTACTGCTTTGATACTTAATAAAGACTCTATACTAGCAATAAGTGTTAATGCTAATACACTTGTCCAAAAGGGTAAAGTCCCTATTTTACCAAAGTTAACAGTTGGAATTTGAGATACGATTTCTGAAAATTCTGGTATACCAGAGATCATGTATTTAAGGGCAATTGGGTTAGCTTCGTGCGCTACTAATTCAAAATAATAACTAAAACCAATAGATAGAATAACAATCCACATTGGTGCCGGAATAAGTTGTAGATATTTATTTCTGATTTTAGAATAAAATATCATTATTAAAAAACTGATTACACCAGCTAAAGCCGCATAAATTAAGCCTGTATTTTGGTAATGAATGGCATCGTTTATAGTAAACGGAATCTCAAAAAGGTAGTCAATAGTATCTTCGCGTTTTATCCTATGCGCTAGCATAATATGAAACTGTTTTCCTAAAATAATAAGACCAATAGCAGCCAACATCCCTTGTATTGCAGAGGATGGAAAGAAATCTGCTAATTTACCTAATCTTAAAAACCCTAAAACTAAAAGTAAGGCTCCAGAACAGATTATTGCCGCATAAGCACTTTCTAACCCTAAAGTAGCTATAGTTCCTAAAAGCACACCTACTAATCCATTTCCGGGACCAGCAATAGTAACATTACTACCTCCTAAAATAGAAACTACAACACCACCAATTACAGCCGCAATTACACCAGAAATTGGAGGCGCATCACTAGCCATAGCTAATCCTAAACCTAAAGGTAAAGCGATAAGACTGACCACAAAACCAGAAAAAATATTTTTAGGTAATGCTTTAAAAAAGGTCTTTATGTTATTCTGTTTTGGACTCATTGAATAATTAAGACGTCTGTTGGAAGTTCGGTTAAAATATGTTCTATATCGTGTGGGAATAAACGGTCCCAAAAGGTCATTTTTGTTGGTGCATTCATCACTAATAAATCCGCTCGTTTAATTTGTGCATAGTGACCAATGGAATATCCTTGAGTTCCAAAAATTGGTTGCGATTTTATTACAATATTGTTAGTGTGTTCTTTTGGTAGCTCTTCAATAATATGGTTAATTCTTGAAGTTTCACGATTACTAATTCTTGCTTTAATAATGTTTGCATGTCTTAATGATTTGTCATCATCGACTTTAATATCAATTTGATTTTGCTTAATTTCTTCAACAATAGTAAGCTGTTCGGCATTTAATTTGGAAGCCACATAAAAAGCAGAAGCAATGGTCTGTTCTGTTCTAGGATCTTCCAATCCGTTAACTACAATATGGCGACATGGTAATCTTTCAATAGAAGGGTTTATCAACAATAACAAACTACATTTAGCTTGTCTAGTAATTTTTCTAGCAATAGAACCTACGTAGTATTTTACAAAGTTTTCACGTTTGGCTGCACCAATAATTAGCAGGTCAAAGCTTTTTTGTTTAGCGGTACTTAATATTGCATCTACAGGGTTTCCTGATTTAAAAACCACTTCGTACTCAAGATTATCTTTTTTGAAAGCGCTTAAAATAAGTTTTAATTTATTTAATTTTTCTTCAGATTGCTCACCAATATGAATCATCACCAATTTAGCCTCAAAATAAAGGGATAGTCTAGCAGCCTCATAAAGGTTAGCTTTTAGGTTGGGCGAAAACGCCACACCAATTCCGATTGTTTTAAAGGGTTTTAAAGGCACTTAGTTAGTTGTTTTTCTGAAAAGTTGAAAGATACTCTTTTTTTAAGTTTAAAAAAATGCTGAAACTAAAGCCTTTATGTAAATAAACTAAGCTTTTTACGCTAAATTTGACCTAAAACATAGTTCAAAAATTAAAGAATTAGTATTTTCACAAAAAACGTAAACTAAATGTTAGAATTAGGAGGAATCATTATTTTAGGGATACTAGCACAATGGGTAGCATGGAAATTAAAAATACCCGCAATTTTACCTTTAATATTAATTGGGTTATTAGTTGGACCAATTGCTGCCGAATTTTTAAGTGAAGATGGCACCAAATGGATAGAACCAATTTGGAATGGAGAAGAAGGGTTGTTTCCTGGCGAAAGCTTGTTCTATTTTGTATCCTTGGCCATAAGTATCATTCTTTTTGAAGGTGGACTAACCTTAAAAATGAGCGAGATAAAAAATGTAGGACCAGTTATAACCAAGCTTATATCTTTAGGCTCTTTGGTTACCTTTTTTGGAGCTGGTGTAGCTGCACATTATATTTTTGGATTGACTTGGGAGATTTCATATTTATTTTCAGGACTAATAATTGTAACGGGACCAACTGTAATTACACCTATTTTAAGAAATATACCTTTAAAAAAAGATATCTCTACCGTTTTAAAATGGGAAGGGATTTTAATTGATCCTATTGGTGCTTTAGTAGCAGTATTAGTGTTTGAATTTATTAGTGTAGATGCAGGAGGCGAGTTTACTAAAACAGCACTAATAGAGTTTGGTAAAATTGTATTATTTGGAGCCACTTTTGGTTTTACGTTTGCACATGCTATGAATTTTATTATCAATAAAAAATGGGTGCCACATTACTTATTAAATGTGTTTGCATTAGCAGCGGTATTAGGTGTGTTTGTACTGTCTGACGCGTTTGCGCATGAGTCGGGATTACTTGCAGTAGTGGTTATGGGTATGGTTTTAGGTAACTCTAACTCGCCATATTTAAAAGACTTATTATACTTTAAAGAATCGTTGAGTGTCTTGTTAATTTCGATATTATTTATATTGCTTGCAGCAAATATTAACTATAGTGAATTACTATTAATTTATAATTGGGAAACTGTAGCCCTTTTTGCTGTAATTATCTTAATTGTTAGACCTGTAGGTGTCTTTTTAAGTACACATGGTTCTAAACTTAAATTTAACGAAAAACTGTTTATTAGTTGGGTTGGACCACGTGGTATTGTTGCTGCGGGTATTGCTTCTCTTTTTGGTTTAAAATTAGCAAGTAAAGGTATTACCGGCGCAGAATATATTACACCTTTAGTGTTTGTAATAGTTCTGGGAACAGTACTTTTAAATGCAACAACCGCAAGACTTTTTGCAAAATTAGTGGGTGTGTTTTTAACACAATCTAACGGTATTTTAATTGTTGGTGCTTCTAAAACATCAAGATTAATTGGACATTATTTAGAGTCTCATGGTAGACATGTTGTGTTGATTGATAGTAACCAAAACAATATAAACAAAGCAAAAGATCTTGGTTTAGATGCCTTAAATGCTAATATCTATTCTGAAACATTAACGGATAATATAGAGCTTAACGATGTGGGGTATTTAATGGCACTTACTGGTAATAATGATATTAATAAGTATGCTATCACTAAGTTTTCTAAACAATTTGGAGAAAACGGGGCGTTTAGATTAGTATCTACTGAAGAAATGTTGGATGAAAACAATAATCCACATGAAGGTTTATTTTCTCATACTGATGATTTTACAACCTTATCTGAAGTAACTAGAAAGTTTCCAAGTATTCAAGAAATTGAAATTATTGATAAAGACCACTTGTTAGACTTAATAAACACAACCATAAAGGATAAGGATATTATTCCGCTTTTTATTAAAGATGAAGAAGGAGAACTACATATCATATCGTCTTACAATACTAATTTTGAAGACATAGAAGAGGGGAGTTATTTAGTGTATTTAGGTAAACCTTTAGATGTGGAAAAAGTGGATACGGTATAAGATGTTCCCAATTCATCCGTTTTTTATCCCAATTCAGTAAAAACAGTTTTTTATAATTGATTGATAAGCATATATTTAGCATATCAATCAAAATCAAACTGTTATGGCTTTTAAATCACTAAGTATTTTATGCTTTCTTTTTTTCTCTTTTACTAGTATTGCACAACACGATATTTCTGGAACTATTTCAGATCAAAATGGGCAACCACTAGAGTTTACCAATGTAATACTTTATAATTACTTAACTAAAACCGTTGTTACGGGAGTAGTTACTAATAACGAAGGCGTTTACCATTTAAAAAATACGACGTCAGATACGTATTATTTAGAAGTGTCAAGTCTTGGGTTTCAGACTAAATTATCTGATAAATTTGAGCTTAAATCTAATAAAATATTAGACTTTATTTTAGAAGAAGAAAACCTAACATTAGATGAGGTTGTTGTTAAAAGTAAACGCCCAGTAATAAGACAAACCGCAGAAAAGCTAATAGTAGATTTGGAAAAATCAGAAATGATTAATACTAATTTACAGGATGTGATGCGGAAAATTCCAGGTGTTTTAGTCACTAATAACGGGATTTCGATCGCAGGAAAAACAGGAGTAAAGATTCTTATTAATGGAAAAACAACCGAGTATATGGATGTTGAAACTTTACTTAGAGATTTTCCGGCAGACAATATTTCAAAAATAGAATTAATAGAACAACCAGGAGCAGAGTACGAAGCATCAGGTTCTGGAGCCATTATAAACATTATTTTAAAGAAAAACGTCCAATTAGGCACACATGGTAATGTAACGTCTTGGATAGGAGAGGACGAAGGCTTAGAATGGGGTTCTGGATTTTCTATAGCGAGTTATAAAAACAAATTAAATTGGCAGTCTAGTGTTAATTATTCCGAGCCAACATGGCGAGAAGATTTGTTTTTAGTAAGAACGGTTGGTACAGAAACTTATGATCAAGTTACTAAAGAGCCGTATGATCCTAAAAACATTACGATTAGCGGAAGTTTAGATTATTATTTAAGCGAAAATCACTCTATTGGAATCGGCGGAAGATTTAATAACCGAAACTCTACAAGAACAATAAGCAGCAAAACTATTATTTCGGATATAAATACGACTGAAACGCTATTTTCTGAAAACTACTTTGATAGAGACCGCTCTAACTTTAATATAAACCCTTATTACGAGTATAAGACGGACGCTAATAAATTGGTTGTCGATTTTAATTATGTTGATTTTACAAATACCAACACCAATACCTTATCTGATGTTGCAGGAAGTACTATTGATTTTACAGATAGACGCTATAATCAAGACGGAACGTACAATATTAAAACCTATCGCGTTGACTATTCCAGAACGTTTTCTGGTAACTTAAAATTAAGTGCAGGTACACGCTATGCGGATGTCAAAACAGATAACGATTTAGAATCTTTAATTGACAATAATGGTAATTTTGATTTGTTAGATGATGAAAGTAGTCGTTTTGTTATTGACGAAACCATTTTTGCATTGTACTCAAAGATTAGTGCAACGCAAGGTAAGTGGTCCTTTTCAGGAGGATTGCGTTATGAAGATAGTAATACAGACGGTACGTCTACATTTTTAAACAATGGTAGTTTAGTCACTCAAGTCCAGAAAAGACCCATTAAAAAGCTATTTCCAAGTACGTCAGTTAGTAGAGAGCTAACGGATGTTCTAGGGGCTAGTTTGTCTTATAGTTATAGAATACAAAGACCTTCTTATAGTAGTTTAAACTCTTTTGCTACGTTTTTAGATCCTTTTTCGGCAGGAGAAGGAAACCCTAATTTAACACCATCTTATACTAATAATTATCAATTTAATTTAACCTACGATGGCCAACCTTTTTTTATAGTGGGTTATAGTAAAACAGACGATGTTATTTTTGAATTAATCTCTCAAGACAATGCGACAGCACAAATTAGACAGCAACAAGTTAACGTAGAGAATAATGCGAATTGGAATTTTAGATTATATGCTCCGGTTGAGTTTGCTGAAGGTTTGGAAGGTTATACAGGTATCATTGTAACTAATACAGACTACCAGTCCTCAACGTATAATGTAGATTTAAACAAGTGGAACTTTATTTGGTTTTTAGAAGCTAGTTATGAGTTACCTTGGGATATCGATTTTGAATTAAGCGGTAATTATGGAACTGGTGCTTTAGAAGGTCAAATTGAAGTAGACTGGTTTGCAGAATTAGACTTTTCTTTTGGTAAAAAATTCTTTGATGATAAGCTAAAAGCAAATCTTGGATTTAACAAAATGCTAAATAGAGGTTTTATAGGTAATATAGATTACGGTAATGGTCTTGCAGCAGTAGAAAGTAATGAGTCAAGACAAAATGTACAACTTAGATTAGCCTATAGTTTTGGTTCTAAATTTGGTAAAAAGAAAAGTAGAAGTAATTCATCAAGAGATGAAGAGAACAGGATTGATGGTAATGATTAGTAAATTGGTGATATCAAAATTATGAAAAGTAAGCTTAATAAATCAGATTATATTGTTCTTATAATTTATTACAGTGTGTCTTCAATTTTAAACATTATAGATTATAATAATAGTGACAATGCTCTTATTGAATATATTGTAGATATTCCTACAACAATTATTACTTCGTTTATTGTTATTCTTATTTTCATGTACTTTTTGATTCCTAAATATTTGATTCAAAAAAAGTATGTTGCTTTTATACTATTAGCATTAGTTGTTTTAACTTTTTTTGGCACTATTGCGGATACTTTAGGATTTTGGAGCGGAGGAAATTCATTAGATAAATTACCAAAATGGGATAGAGTTATTTTAAACGGAATTTACACCTCCTCAAATGATATTGGATTACTACTAGGGATTCTTTTTACAAAAAAATTCTATGAAGGTCGAAATGAAATAATTAATATTGAAAAACAGCAAAAAGAAAACGAACTTAAGTTATTACGCTCACAATTAGACCCTCATTTTTTATTTAATAACTTAAATACCTTAGACTCTTTAATAGATAGTAATACCGAAAAAGCCAAGGAATACATTAACAGGTTATCTTTAATTTATCGTTACTTAATTAAAACAAAAGATGCTGAGGTTATGGAATTATCTGAAGAAATTAAGTTAGCAGAAAACTATATATTTTTAATCAAAACACGTTTTGAAAACGATTACGATTTTAAAATTGAAATAAGAACAGACTTATCAGACAAGTTTATACCAACAGGAGCTATTCAAGCCTTGTTAGAGAACGTTGTAAAGCACAATAAGCCACAAAACAACAAAGCAATAGAAGCAACTATTTTAATTGAAGAGAACACGCTTAAAGTAATAAACACAAAATCTACACTTGTGTCTAAAAATGAATCTTTTGGTACTGGTTTAAAAAATTTAAAAGCACGATACAAGCTGTTATCAGATAAAGAAGTAACAATAATTAATACAGAAAAAGCGCATATTATTTCAATCCCAATTATTAATTTAATTGAAGAAAACTAAAGTGATGAAACTATTAATTTTAGAAGACGAAATCCCAGCATATCAAAAATTAGTGACTTTTGTTAACACTTATTTTGAAACAGAAGTGCCACATGATTGGGCAAGATCTAACACAGACGGAAAAGCACTACTTAGCACTAATAAGTATGATTTTATACTATCAGATATTCAACTTTTGGATGGTATATCTTTCGATTTATTTAATGATATTGAAACTGATACTCCAATAATATTTTGCTCGGCACATGACGAGTATTTGTTTGAAGCCTTCAATACAAACGGAATTGCATACATACTAAAACCCTACACACAATTAGATTTTATAAAAGCAATAGAAAAATACCAATCGTTATTTAAGAAAGGTGATTACAATGCTTTAGATCAACAAACTATTACCGATTTAAAAACAGCTTTAAGAGAGGAGAAGAGCACTTATAAAAAACGATTTGTTATTAAAAAAGCAAAAGGGATTCAGTTATTAAACGTTGTAGACATTAGTACTATTGAAGCTTCAGGAGATTTTTGTATTGCAACAGATTTTAATGGAAAACGGCATACCATTTCTCAAAATTTAGGGTCTATTCATCAACAACTACACACTACTAAATTTTTTAAAATCAATAGAAGCGAAATTGTGAGTATAGACTTCATTGAAAATTTAGAGAATCATTTTAAAAACAGACTACTAATTAAAATGACTGGCTTAAAAGAAAAAGTAATGACAAGTACAGCGACAACTTCAGAGTTTAGAAAGTGGTTGGAACAGTAAAAAAGTGTAAAAACTAAAAAAACCTTCATTTTATAAATGAAGGTTTTTTTATATTAAGAATTATAATTATCTAATTAATCATTCAACTTTAAAACAGCCATAAATGCTTGCTGAGGTATCTCTACGTTACCTACTTGACGCATACGTTTTTTACCTTTTTTCTGCTTTTCTAATAATTTACGCTTACGCGAAATATCTCCACCATAACATTTTGCAGTTACATCTTTACGTAATGCTTTTACAGTTTCTCTAGCTATAATTTTTGCTCCAATAGCTGCTTGGATTGGAATATCAAATTGTTGACGTGGAATAAGTTCTTTTAATTTCTCACACATCTTTTTACCAATGTTATGTGCGTTATCTGCATGTATTAAGGCAGAAAGTGCATCTACTGGCTGCGCATTTAATAAGACGTCCAAACGTACTAATTTTGATGTTTTCATTCCTAAAGGATGGTAATCAAAAGAAGCATAACCTTTAGACACGGTTTTTAATCGGTCGTAAAAATCAAATACAATTTCGGCTAATGGCATTTCAAAAGTTAGCTCAACACGTTCTGGTGTTAAATAGTTTTGATTAACAATCATACCACGCTTTTCAATACACAAACTCATAACGTTACCAACAAAGTCTGATTTAGTAATTATGGTTGCTTTAATAAAAGGCTCTTCCACACGATTTACTGTTGACGGATCTGGTAAATCTGACGGGTTATTTACAATAAATGCTTTGTCTGGATGCTTATTTGTGTAGGCATTGTATGACACGTTAGGTACTGTAGTAATTACAGTCATATCAAACTCACGCTCTAAACGCTCTTGGATAATTTCCATGTGTAACATTCCTAAAAACCCACAACGGAAACCAAAACCTAACGCAGCAGAACTTTCTGGTGCAAAAACAAGAGAAGCATCATTAAGTTGTAGCTTTTCCATACTGTTTCTAAGCTCTTCGTAATCCTCTGTGTCTACTGGATAAATACCAGCAAATACCATTGGTTTAACATCTTCAAAACCTTCTACAATATTAGTTGTTGGATTTACAAAATCAGTAATTGTATCTCCTACTTTTACTTCTTTAGCCGTTTTAATACCTGTAATTAAGTATCCTACATCTCCAGTTTTAACGCTTTGTTTTGCAACTTGTGTTAACTTTAGTGTTCCAACTTCGTCTGCATTATATTCTTTACCTGTAGCGACAAATTTAATTTTCTGTCCTTTTTTTATTTCACCATTAAAGACTCTAAAATAAGTTTCAATTCCTCTAAAGGTATTGTAAACCGAGTCAAATATTAACGCTTGTAATGGTGCGTCTGGATCTCCTTTTGGAGCCGGAATACGTTCAATAATAGCTTTTAATATCGCTTCTGCACCAAATCCAGTTTTTCCACTAGCATGAATCACTTCAGAAGGATCACATCCTAATAATTCGACAATATCATCAGTAACTTCTTCTGGGTTTGCACTTGGTAAATCTACTTTGTTAAGTACAGGAATAATTTCTAAATCATTCTCTAATGCTAGATATAAGTTAGATATTGTTTGTGCTTGTATACTTTGAGCAGCATCTACAATTAGTAAGGCACCTTCGCAAGCAGCAATAGATCTTGACACTTCATAAGAGAAATCTACGTGACCAGGGGTATCAATTAAGTTTAAAATATAGTCCTCACCTTCAAAGGTGTAGTCCATTTGGATGGCATGCGACTTAATGGTAATACCACGTTCGCGCTCTAAATCCATACTGTCTAATAACTGAGCTTGTTGTTCTCTAGCAGTTACAGAACCTGTAGTATCTAATAAACGGTCAGCAAGTGTACTTTTTCCGTGGTCAATATGTGCAATTATGCAAAAGTTTCTAATGTTTTTCATAGTCAAATCACCTTATAAATCAAGGTTGTTGCAAATATAAAGTAATTATCGGGCTTTTTTTCTTTTTTCTTTGGAAACCAAATTCCTCTTAATTTGTGGTTTTTACCACAGCTAAAAGTGTTTTGTTATTATTATATTGCGCGCTTAACGTATTATAAATGAATCGCTTTAATTTTTTAATTGTCTTTTGTTTATCTGTAACTAGTTACGCTCAGGATTTAACCATTTCTGGGACAGTTGTAGATGACAATAACCTACCTGTGGCTTTTGCTAACGCAATAGTCTATTCTTCTGATGAGTCCAAAGTTATAACGGGATCAAGTACTAATGACCAAGGTCAATTTAGTATTGATAATTTAACCTCTGGAGCATATGTTTTAAAACTATCCTTTATTGGTTTTGAATCTGTTAGTACACCAATCTCTTTGACCAAAACAACCGATGTTGGAGTAATAGTTTTAAAAATAGCTTCTGAAACCCTTGGTGAAGTTACTGTTAATGCAAAAAAACCAACAGTTGATAAGTTAGCAGATCGTTTAATTTTTAATGTAGAAAATACGGCATTGATAGAAGGAAGCATGCTAGATGTTATACGTAATACACCTTCTGTTTTTATTATGGACGATGCTATTAAAATAAGAAACAGCTCGCCGACAGTCTATATTAACGATAAAAAAGTAAATTTAACTGGTGGAGATATTATTCAGCTTTTAGAGTCTTCTTCAGCAAATAGTATTAAATCTATAGAGGTCATTAATACACCAGGAGCTAAATACGATGCCTCAAGTGGGATGGTATTAAATATAGTTATGGGTAAAAATTTGATTATTGGATATTCTGGACGTGTCTTTAGTAAATATAAACAGGGTGTTTTTCCAAATTATGAAGGTGGAATATCTAATTTTTACAAGACAGAAAAAATAAGTTTATCTGCTAATTATAGTTTTTCTAAAGACAAGATTAATCGTGAGAATAACGATCAGATAAATTACTTAAATGATGATAATACTTTAGATCAATTATGGGCATCTAACATAAATAGAAATAAACGAACAGAAACTCATAACGCTAATATCAATTTTGATTATTTTATTGACGATAATAATACTTTAAGCCTGTCTTCAACGTTATTAACAACGCCTTATTATGAGTATTCAATAAAAAATAAAACGCTAATCTCTGATCAAAATAATAATTTGTTATCTAGTTTTAATGCTAATACGTTTTCTTCTTATAATAAAACTAATTTAGGGTTTGATGTAGATTATGTAAGCAGGTTTAAAGATGATAGTAAATTATCTGTAAATACTAGTTATACAAACTTTGATTATTCTAGAGTACAAAATATCAATAGTGATTACTTTTTAGCAGATAATACTTTTGATTATAATAGTGCCTTAAAAACTAATTCTGATCAGGATATTAGCATTGTAAGTTCTAAAGTAGATTACTATATTCCTTTTGATGATGACACTTCGTTGTCATTTGGTATTAAAGGAGGGGAAGTAAAAACAAATAATGATGTCGTAAGATTTAATATTGTG
This sequence comes from Olleya sp. 1-3, assembly GCF_002836085.1. Lineage (NCBI taxonomy): Bacteria > Pseudomonadati > Bacteroidota > Flavobacteriia > Flavobacteriales > Flavobacteriaceae > Olleya > Olleya sp. 1-3. The sequence goes on along the minus strand of NZ_PJBW01000004.1, from coordinate 11,799 downwards.
GGTAACCAAGAAACTCTAGATACTGCTAATTCTAATATTTTTGATTATAATGAAAACGTTTTTGCTGCCTATGTCGATTATGAAGAGACCTTTGGGGGTTTTGTTTTTAATGGTGGCTTACGTGCAGAGCAAACTAATGTTAAAGGCGTGTCTCTTGATATTACAAACAAACAAAACTATCTTGATTGGTTTCCAACATTAGTTTTGACACACAATACAACGGAAAAATTAAGCTTATATACTAAATATAAAAGAACCATTTCAAGACCGGATTATTCAGATTTAAATCCGTTTGAATTTCTTTTAAACGATAATATTATAGTTACTGGTAATCCAGATTTAAAACCGGCATATTCAAATCGTTGGGACTTTGGGACTATTTTAAATGATACCCACACTTTTGAAGTTAGTTTGATAACTACCAATGGTAATTTTGCAGAGTTAGGGTTTCAAGATAACGACACTAATATATTAACCTATACACCACAAAATATAGGTAAAACCGCAGAATTAAATTTTGCTTATGAGACGTTTTTTACCGCGTTTGATAGATTATCTATTTATTTTGTAACAGTAATGTATTACACAAAAGAGGAGACAACTGTTAATAACCTAAATGTTACGTTAGATCAATGGAGTAATTATACAGCATTAAATGCTGGGATTAGCTTTTTAAAGGATAATAGTCTAAATACAAATTTTTCTATGACCTACGCTTCTAAAAGAATATCTGGATTTCAAACTGTTAGCGGAATGCTTTTTTCTGATTTATCAATATCTAAATCCATTTGGAATAAAAAAGCAACCATATCTTTACTAGCGTCTGATTTATTTAACACCGCAGATTTTAAAACGTCAACACAATATTTAAATCAAAATTTCTCACAATTTACTAATTTAGATAACCGTTATATAAAATTAGGGTTTAGTTATAAATTTGGTAATAGTACGCTAAAAACTAATGAGAAAGAGAAATATACTACAGAGCGTAATAGAATAAAGACTAAAGATTAAGTAGTTATTATTATAACAAATTTATAGTATGCTAAAGGCATACATATAGATCTTGTGCGTACTGTTAATAGTAGTAATCATGTTGTAAGTAACAATGAAAATCACTAACCAAAACATAATAACAAAAATACACTTAATCATATCTGTATGTATTGTTGTTCCGGTGTCTTTTTTTTATGGTTTTAATCCAAAATCTCAATTCGATATTCAATTAGACACCATAGACGAGCATAATTTTTTTAAAGCTATTATGGGGCTTTATTTAGGGTTTTCTATACTTTGGATTTTGGGTGTATTTAAAGTCAATTATCTTAAAATAGCATTAGTAACCAATATGATATTTATGCTGGGTTTAGGTTTTGGAAGATTGCTAAGTTTAACATTAGATGGTGTCCCAACCTTTGGTTATCAATTCGGGACTTTTGCAGAGCTATTTTTAGGGTTTTATGGATTGTGGGTATTGCTAAGCCATCATACTACCACAAATACCTAAACTAACAATTACATAAACGGCAGCTAGTATAAATAACACTTTAGCTGCTTTTTTGTTTTTTTTAAGTAAAGAAAAACCAATAGTAGCTAATAAAATAGCTGGTCCAAACATAATAGCAGCAAAAAACAAGACTATTCCATCGTAATTTCCACCTCCTCCAGTAGCTTCTATTAAAAAAAATGTATTCATAAAATTCCGCAATAGCCTAAGCTAATTAATACATAAACAGCAGTTAAAATGCCAATAACTTTAGCTGTTTTTCGCTTTTTGTTTCTTAAAGATAACGCAATAATTATTGCAATTAATGGAACACCATAAAAGATAAAAAGCAGCAGTAATATAGTATTTCCGCTAATATTCAAAATCATTACTTGAAGCATATTTTATTTTTTATGATTAAAAATAGTAGTAGCATAACTCTATTTTTAATTGTACTTAGTAATTATAGCTCGTTTCTAAGTTGTTCTAAGCGTGCTTTTTTGTCATCACGATAAAACAAATTCATGGTTTCAAAAGGGATAATTTTATTGTCTTTATCCACAATATGCACACACGATTTTTTAATGGCTCTAACATCAAAGTTATAAGCATCTATAAACTGCATAATAATCACTCTAAATAAATTATCATAACCCAATTCTGGTGCATCTATATTTGGTAAGCAACACATGATAGATTTTAGGTTTTCTTCTGCAACCTCAACCGAGTTTCCTGTGCTAAATAACTCTACCATTTTACCTTGCAGTGCTTCATCTTGCTCGTAAATAATAGTATTTTTGCTATTATCTAATAAATCGTTTGGATTAATATAACGGGTCAAAGGGAATACTTCATCGCCTAATTTAAGCGCATACCCCATCACCAAAGCATCCGGATTACACGGTACAGGCAGCAAGTCGTCAGCATTAAAAATAGTGGTTTGTTCCATTATTTTTCGACGTACCTCAGTAATGGTCATCCGATCCGTTTCTGGATTAAAATTATCTAATCGACCAGCAATTTGAGTTGGTTGTAAGGTCACACCTCTAACACATTTTTGTTTTAAAGCGTAGTCAATAATTTTACCAATCTCGCCATCATTTAATCCCTTTTGTAGTGTGACCACTAAAGTTGTTGATAGGTTTAATTTGTTTAGGTTTTCAATAGCCTGTTTACGGATATCATTTAAATCGGCACCGCGAAGCTCGCGCAACACACTGTTTTCAAACGAATCAAATTGTAAATAAATTTCAAAGTCAGGAGCGTAGGTTTTTAGTCTTTCCGCGAAAGCGAAATCTTTAGCAATTTTAATCCCATTAGTATTCAACATTAAATGCCTAATCGGTAACGTTTTGGTATAGTCCATAATTTCCCAAAATTGGGGATGTATGGTTGGCTCTCCACCAGATATTTGTACCACATCAGGTTCCTTTTCATTTTTAACAATAGTGTCCAACATGGCCTTAACTTCGTTCAAAGTACGATGTCTGCCATAGGTTGGTGATGAGCCCGCATAACACGTCGGACAAGTCAAATTACAGCGGTCCGTCACCTCAACAACCGTCAAACAACTGTGCTGCTCGTGGTCTGGACACAAACCACAATCGTAAGGACAACCATAATCCGTTTTAGTGTTAAAAGTATAAGGTGTTTCGCTAGGCTTATTGTAGTTGCGTATGTTTTTATAATACGCAATATCATCAGCAATTAACACCTTGCTATTGCCATGTTCCTTGCAACGTTTTAACATGTAAACATTATCATCTTCAAAGACAATTTTAGCATCCACACGTTTTAAACACTCAGGACACAAGCTTAATGTAAAGTCGTAATAGGTATAATTTCTAACTGGCATTTTCTGTAATTTATGTTATTTTGGCGTTACCACAAGGGTCGCGCTATCCACTAAATCTTTTTTACTTGTTCTCGATACATTTTGCTCATGCTTCACAAAATACTCGAACTGACGTAAAAAAGGATACCGTTTCTATCGCTAACGCGGGTGTTTGGTAAGTAAAAGACTAGCAATAAATTTGCTGTAATACAACCAACAAATTACACATAATATTTGGATACTACTTAAACCAAAAGTATAAAACACATTAGGTTTTAAAAACTCGATACAAAACCTAAAGCCAAAATAACTGAGCATAAAAATCTTAAACAAATCTCCGTTTTTTAACTGTAATCTATTGTTTACAGTTTTTAAAGCTATAAATAAAAAGATTAAAAAAAACAACTCATATAAAGAGGTAGGATGTCGCAGTAAGCCATCACCTAAATTCATTCCAAAAGCAGAAGTAGTGACCTTACCATAAGTAAACTCGTTAATACCAGATAAGAAACAACCAATACGACCAATAAAAATCCCTAAAATTATAGGGAAGACAAATAAATCTCCAGACGAGTGCTTTTCGTTAATTATTTTCTTTGCCAATTCCACACCAAGTAAACCGCCAAATAAACCACCCATTATGGTTTTTGTGTTTAGTAATGTAATGGCATTATTTAATGTAAATGCAATTAAAGGATTTTCTAAAAACCCAACCAATCTTGAGCCAACTAAAGCACCTAAAGCTGCACCTAAAATAATAGAGAGTCGGTTATTGGTGTTAATAATATCTGTACTGTGTTTTCTTAAAAACACATAATATCTATACGCTATAAAAAAGGCGAGATATTCTAATATAAGGTGAATATTTATGTTAACGCCAAAAAGCTCAGGGTTGAAGGGTAGGTCCAAATAATGATAGATTATTAGTTAAATATACACAATTACCTAAAAAACACTAATTTTGCACCAAAATTGTATCGTGGTAAAAATAGGTAATATAGAACTTCCAGACTTCCCGTTGTTGTTAGCACCAATGGAAGATGTGTCAGATCCACCATTTAGAGCGTTGTGTAAAGAGCAAGGTGCAGATGTGGTGTATACAGAGTTTGTAAGTAGCGAAGGTTTAATACGTAACGCAGCAAAAAGCGTTATGAAATTAGATATTTACGAAAAAGAACGTCCCGTTGGTATCCAAATCTTTGGAGCTAATTTGGATAGTATGTTACAAACCATTGATATTGTAGCAGAGTCAAAACCAGATATTATTGATATTAATTTTGGATGCCCTGTTAAAAAAGTAGTTAGTAAAGGTGCAGGAGCAGGAATCTTAAAAGACATCTGTTTAATGGAGCAACTAACTGCAGAGATGGTTAAACGCACCAATATCCCTATAACTGTAAAAACACGTTTAGGTTGGGATCACGATTCTATTAGAATTGTTGAGGTAGCAGAACGACTTCAAGATGTAGGGTGTAAAGCTATAGCAATACATGGTCGTACCAGAGCGCAAATGTATAAAGGTGATGCGGATTGGAAACCAATTGCACAGGTAAAAAATAACCCACGTATGAACATTCCTGTGTTTGGAAATGGAGATGTGACTACACCAGAACGCGCAATGGAAATGCGTGACCAGTACGGCTTAGATGGCTGTATGATTGGTCGTGCAACCATTGGTAATCCTTGGTTTTTTAAGCAAGTAAAACACTTTTTTGAAACCGGAGCGCATTACAGACCAATTACTATGCAGGAGCGTGTAGAAGCAGCTAGAAGACACTTACAAATGTCTATTGACTGGAAAGGAGAAATTCTTGGTGTTTTTGAAACCAGACGTCATTATACAAATTACTTTAAAGGTATTCCGCATTTTAAAGAACACCGCATGAAAATGGTGACTAGTGATGCATCTGTAGATGTATTTGCTGCTTTTGATGAGGTTTTAGAAAAGTTTGGAGACTTTGAGTTTACTGAATAGTAAAATCGAATTTTAAATCTTATTTATATATATATTATAAAAGCACCTCTCTTTAGTAAAAGAGAGGTGCTTTTATTTGTAGTCTAAAGTGTTTGGTTTGTAAATTACAATGCATCTATTTAGTTAAGCAAAGCGCTAACTAAGCACAACAGTAAGCGCAAGAAGGATGAAGCAATGTGTTTGAGCTCCTCGAAGAGAGCGAGTTGCGCGAGCCTGTTTGCCTGCTAAGGCAACTTGCCCAAAATTAACTAGTCTTAACTAAGTTTTGTGTAATTCTAGAGGCTGCAATTTTTGAAGCAATTATCCCTAAAACAGAGATTGTAAGCATGACTATCACAAAGTTTTTAAAGTGAATAGCTACAGGATAAGGTAGGCTTGGTGTGATCATAATCAGGTTAAAGCTAGACTGTAATTGCACGATTATATAACCAATTACTAGTCCTAAAAATCCACCAACAATAGTCATTAAAATCCCTTGGTAAAAAAAGATGTTTCTAATGTCTTTTACTGTAGCACCGATGTTGTAAAGGGTGCTAAGGGTTTTCTTTTTATCCAAAATCATCATGACAATGGAGCCTATAACGTTAAATAAAGCAATAATTAATACTAAGGTAAAGATTAGATAGACCGCTAAATTCTCTGTGTTTAGCATTTTGTATATCGCGTCGTTAAGTTGGTCTTTATTTTTGACAATAACGTTTTGACCAATTATAGTTTTAATTTTAGCTTTTATAGCATCCTGGTCTGCATCTTCTGTTAATTTAAATTCTAAGCTGGTAATTTGATTAGGCTCGTAATTTAATAACTGACGTGCAGTGGCGATAGATGCAAAAATGTATTTATTGTTTAGCTCTTCGTTAATATCATAAATACCAACGTTAATGGTATTAACCTGATTTAAGGCTTGACTTTGCGAGCTTATTTGACCTTTTCCTGGTTTTGGTACGGATAGGGTAATGGTTTTTCCGTAATCGTTTACAAAAGCCGATAACCTATTGGATATTGCCCAACCAAGTACAATTTGTGGGGTGTCTTGATATAGCCACGTACCATAAGGAATTATGGAGTCTATGGCTGTTATTTTGTTGTAGTTTTCATCTACACCTTTGATGTAAGCGGGATGATTGTTACCCTCTGAAGAGGCAATAACGCGTTCTTCTATTATTCTAGAAAAGTTAACTACGCCATCAATAGCATGTAGTTGTTTGTCTTGATTATCGTTTAAAGTAAAAGATTTACCTATGGTGGTTTCGACTTTTAAATCGGGATCGATAATGCTGGTAAATTCTAATGTAAAATCACGTAAACCAGCAAAACCCGACAATACAATAAACAATGATGCAGCACCTAAAACAATACCAACAATAGCAATTATTGTTATAAAGTTAATGGCATTATTACTGCTTTTACTGCGTATGTAGCGTTTTGCTATGTATAACGGAAAATTCAATTATCCTTTTTTACGATTATCTAATAAATCAGGATTTTGGATTGGGTTATCTTCCCCTTTAAGTGATTTTTCAATTTTATCAATATGCTCTAAACTGTCGTCCACATAAAACTCTAATACAGGCATTCTGCGTAGTTGGTTTTTTGTGCGTTGTGCTAGCTCATGTCTGATCATTGGTTTGTTAGCTCTAATCCCTTCTAAAAGCTCCTTTGCTTTGTTATTAGGGAATATGCTTAAATAAACCTTAGCATCTGTTAAATCTGCAGTTACTCTAACTTTAGATACAGATATAATTATACCGCGCATTCCACCTTGTGTAGCAGCTCCCTGAAGGATATCTACTAAATCACGTTGTAAAACCGAAGCTATTTTTTTTTGTCTTTGACTTTCTTCCATGGTGCAAAAATAGTTGTTATTACAAGAATATATTACTTTTAAGGCATAATTAAGCAATTTTTGTACCTTAAATTATATAAAAAATGAAAAAAATAGAACATATAGGTATCGCAGTCAAAAATTTAGAGGAATCTAATGCTCTTTTTGCGAAGCTTTTTGGCAAGCCTCACTATAAAATTGAATCTGTAGAGAGTGAAGGTGTAAACACTTCTTTTTTTAAAGTAGGTCCAAATAAGGTCGAATTGCTAGAAGCAACAACCCCTGAAAGTCCAATTGCGAAGTTTTTAGAGAAAAAAGGAGAGGGGATCCATCACATTGCTTTTGCTGTTACAGATATTAAAAAAGAAATTTTACGATTAAAATCAGAAGGTTTTGTTGTGCTAAATGAAACACCTAAAAAGGGCGCAGACAATAAGTTAGTCGCTTTTTTGCATCCAAAATCATCAAACGGTGTACTAATAGAGTTGTGCCAAGAGGATAACTAATTAAAAAAAGGTTTGCAAGACTTTAAAATAAGTAGTAATATTGCAATCCGATTTCGGGTCCTATAACTCAGCTGGTTAGAGTATCTGACTCATAATCAGAAAGTCCCTGGTTCGAGCCCAGGTGGGACCACACTCTAAAGTCTTTAAGAGCTTGTTTATCAAGTAATTAAAGGCTTTTTTGTTTTTTGTATTCCCGAGAAATTCCCGATTATATGTTGTTATTACCTTGCTTTACAGTAATGTATATCATCTTACATTAAAGTATGTTTTATTAAAATTTATAAAATACTTTCTTCATTTCTTTTTCTACAAAACCATTATATCTGTTGTTATATTCTAAATCGCATAGTTCCTCTGGGTCTACAACATCCGTGTAAGTGTTTTCGAAATTTTGATCTATTGCGTCTTTAATAATAGATTTATAGTATAATTTACTGTGATTATAGCTAATTCCTGATAAATTGATAGTTGATCTTTGTTATTTACCTGATTAAAGTCTTTAATTTAACAAGTGATAGGTGTTTTGGCTTAAAAAAACACACTTAAACGTTTAAATATAGTTATTTTGATTATTTTTAGGTGTTCATCTGTTTTTTTTTAATTTATTTGATAGTTGATAGTTGAAAGATTTAAATTGCCTACCATACTATTTCACTACTAAAAATTTATATATTAGTTATACCTCAAATCCAACATTTTATTTGGACTTGTTTTTACAAATAGAAAATCAATATCAATATGATTAAAAAAACTACTCCTCAAAGTAAATTTATTTTTTGTTTTTTATTCGTGCTATTTCTTGTATTTAGTTCAGCTGTAAGTGCGCAAACACAAACTTTAGCTGAGATTCAATCTAAGCCAGGTTGTGCTACAATAACACAAGCTATTGTAAACGAGTTTTATAATCCTATTCCTGCTGGTGGCGGAAACCCAGGAGATGCAGGTATAGTTGTAGATATCGATATTACTACAGAAAATACAGCTGGTGCTGCTAGCTCTTTTGAATATCAGGCTGAAACATCAGGTAATTTAACTGATGCCCAATACTGTCAAGTTGGGACAGAAGGTCCAGATTTTCTTTATAATTTTACAGTTCCAGATGGAGAAAGGGTTACTTGTTCTAATGCTACAACAGTAATTAGTAGTGAGGGTGATTTTAACAGTGGTACGGAGTGGTTAGTCGTAATTGATGAAAATAATGAAATAATAGGAGGGATTCCGCCAAGTGGAGGACCTGAGTGTTCGGGTGTAACATTTACTGTTACAATAGATTTAATAGGAGACGATATAAGTGCCTTAGCAGCTGATGGAATTGTGAGCTTAGAATTAAGATCAAAAGGTGGTTCTTCAGGAAATAGTGGTAACGAAACAGATGGGCCATGTCCTTCTCCAGGAAACTGTGCACGTATAGATAGTATTACTTGGGATGTTCTTGCAAGCCCTATTCTTAATACACCACTAATATCACCAGATATTTGTGTTGGTGAGTCTACCACATCAACTGCAGATGCTAGTGGTGATTTACCTATTACATATAACTGGACCGTTGTATCAGGAGACGTTTCACTTACAAATGCTAATCAACAAACGGTAACAATCCTTGCTGGCACAACTCCGGGTACTTATGAATTAAATGTAGATATTTCATATGCAGGTGAGCCTGGTTGTACCGAAAAATTTTCAGATTCTGCTACAGCACAAGTAAGACCTAATCCTGTTTTTGGAACTTATATAATTGAAGAATGTGAGGAATCTTCAATACAAACCTTAGATGCTAACAATGTATTGCCGTTAGGACCAGGTGAAAGTGTTGTTTGGTATAATGCAGCAACAGGAGGAGCTGTTGTTCCTAATCCTACTTTAAATACAGTAAACACTATTGTGTATTATGCCGAAGTTAGTAATAGCTTTGGTTGTGTTAGTGCATCAAGATCTGATGTTACTCTTACAATTTTTGATGCTCCAACAGGTACTAATACATCTGAAGCTGTTTGTTCTGGAGAACCATATACTTTCGATCTTACAACAATATCAACTGGTACAACTTTTACATATACAGTAATTTCATCAAATCCAGGAATAACTCCTGCTCCTGCAGCAGGAAGCGGTACTTCCATTTCAGGAACTTTTGATAATTTAAGTCAAAGTCCAGTTAATCTTACATACACAGTAACTCCTATTGGACCAGCGCCAAATAATTGTTCAGGAGATTCTTTTGATGTTATAGTAACAGTTAATAGACTGCCAAGATTAGTTAGTACTGTCGATTTAATAGAATGTGGTGATTCACCTACATTACAAACGCTTAATGCCAATAATGCAATTGCTAAAAATGCTAATACAGATGTAGTATGGTATGATGCTATAACAGGAGGGAATATAGTTGCAACTCCAGAACTTAATTCAATTGGTGTTATTTCTTATTTTGCAGAAATTAGTGATCCTGCTACTGCATGTGTTAATCCTTTAAGAGAAGAAGTAATTCTAAGATTAGTAGAACCGCCTTTTCCAGATTTTACTGAAGCAGCTTGTTCTAATGTAGCCTTAAATATAAATATCTCATCTTTTACTTCATCATATACAGTAACTTCCTCAGATCAATTAAATGTACCAGCAGGACCAAATCGTCCAACTGCTAGTAATGATTTTATAACAGATACTTATGTAAACACAACTGGAGGGCCAGTAACAATAGTTTATACAGTAACTATAGAAGATACAACACCTTGTGATGGGCAAATATTTGATATAACTGTAACAATTAGTCCTGAACCTGAAGTTTCAAATGTACTTGACACAACAGTTTGTAGCGAAGAAGCAATAGGAGTTGTTTTAGATGTATTACCTACAAGCTCTGCTGCAGCTACTTGGGAAATTGTAAGTGTTACTCCTCAAGGAGGTTTAATTGCAGGAGGTTCTAATGCAACAGCAGCAACAGGTCTTTCATCAAATGCTATTGCTAATGATGTATATACAAATAATACAACAGGAGATTTAACGGTAGATTATATTGTGCAAGCGACTTCTTCTGCAGGTTGTGAAGGAAATCCAGAAACAATTACAATAACAATATCAACAGCACCAACATCAGATGTTGGAACGGATAGTTCAGATTCTATCTGTTCAGACGCTATGTATACGTTTACAGACGGAACATCAACAGGCGGAACAATAGCTTGGACAACCAGTGGATCAGGAGCATTTAGTAGCAATTCAGCAGAAAACCCAACATACACACCAAGTGGAGCAGATGTAACAGCAGGAAGTGTAACATTAACAAAAACAGTAACAGGAACCGGAAGTTGTTCAACAACTACAGTTTCAGATGATTTTGTTTTAACAATAAGTGAAGCACCAATAGTAGAAGCAGGATCAGCAACAACATTATGTAGTGGTTTTGGAAGCTACCAATTAGTAGGATCAAGTATTGACGATGGTGCAATGACAGGAATTTGGACAGTAAGTACCAATCCAGGAGATGGAACTGTAACACCAACTACAGCAACAGGAACGCCAGACACAGCTAATTTTAGTGCAACAACAGCAGGAACATATATTTTAACATTAACAACAGATGCAACATCACCTTGCACAATAGTAAGTGATACTGTAAGCATAATAGTTGAAGCAGCACCAACATCAGATGTTGGAACGGATAGTTCCGATTCAATTTGTTCAGACGCCATGTATACGTTTACAGACGGAACATCAACAGGAGGAGTAATAACTTGGACAACAAGTGGATCTGGAGCATTAAATAATATTTCAGCAGAAAATCCAACTTACACACCAAGTGTAGCAGATGTAACAGCAGGTAGTGTAACATTAACAAAAACCGTAACCGGAACTGGAAGTTGTTCTACAACATCAGTTTCAGATGATTTTGTTTTAACAATAAGTGAAGCACCAATAATAGAAGCAGGATCAGCAACAACATTATGTAGTGGTTTTGGAAGCTACCAATTAGTAGGGGCTAGTATTGGCGGAGGAGCTACTACAGGGATTTGGACTGTAACAAGTGGTCCCGCAGGTAGTTCGGTTACTCCAAATACAGCAACGGCGACTCCAGACACGGTAAATTTTAGTGCAACTACAGCCGGATCTTACGTGTTAACATTAACAAGTAATGCAGTGGGACCATGTATAGCGGTAAGTGACACCGTAAATATTACT